>NZ_WAAS01000352.1:0-5666 GCF_008806585.1 Micromonospora sp. AMSO12t | reverse complement strand
CGGCCGCGTCCGGCCGGCTCTGGCGCCCGGTCGCCGGGCGGCGATAGCGTGCGCCGATGACGAAGCCAGCCCCCGGGACGGCGGTGGTCACCGGCGCGGCCGGCGGCCTCGGCCGCGCCATCGCCGCCGCGCTGCACGCCGACGGCTGGCCGGTGCTCCTCACCGACCACGACGACCAGGCGGTGGCCCGTGCCGCCGCCCCGCTGGGCGGCTGGTCGCGCCGGCTGGACGTACGCGACTCCGACGCCTGTGCCGCCGTCGCCGCCGAGGCCGCCGGCCGGGGCGGGCTCGGCCTCTGGGTGAACAACGCGGGGATCCTCGTCACCGGCCCCTCGTGGGAGCACGACGCGGCGACCCGTCGCCGGGTGGTCGAGGTCAACGCCCTCGGCGCGATGAACGGCACCCTCGCCGCGCTGGCCGTCATGCGGGGACAGGGGCACGGGCACGTGGTCAACGTCGTGTCGCTGGCCGGCCTGGTGGCCGCGCCCGGCGAGACCGTCTACGCGGCCAGCAAGCACGCCCTCGTCGCGTTCAGCATCGGCACCCTCGCCGACCTGCGGCTGGCCGGGCACCGGGGCGTACACGTGTCGTGCCTGTGCCCGGACGGGATCTGGACGCCGATGCTGCACGACCGGCTCGACGACCCGGGCGCCGCGGCCTCCTTCACCGGGACGCTGCTGACCCCCGAGCGGGTGGCCCGGCGGGCCGCGCGGCTGGCCCGGCGGCCCCGCCCGGTGGTCAGCGTCCCCCGCTGGCGCGGCGCGCAGGTCCGGCTCCTCGACGCGCTGCCCGGCGTCGCCGTGCGCCTCGCCCCGCTGATCCTCGCGGCCGGCAGGGCCGGGCAGCGCCGCCAGCGCCGGCGGATCGGGGCCGGTCCGCAGTGAGCGGGCTTGCTAAGTTTCGAACGTGACTCACATCGACCGGTGCGACGAGGCCAGCCGGCGCTGGGTGACCGAGGCGATCGCCGCCGTGGAGGCGGACGCCAACCGCTCCGCCGACACCCACCTGCTGCCGTTCCCGCTGCCCCGGTCGTGGGGGATCGACCTCTACCTCAAGGACGAGTCGGTGCACCCGACCGGCTCGCTGAAGCACCGGCTGGCCCGTTCGCTCTTCCTCTACGGGCTGTGCAACGGCTGGATCGGCCCGGAGACCACGATCGTGGAGGCGTCCTCCGGCTCGACGGCGGTCTCCGAGGCGTACTTCGCGCGGATGCTGGGGCTGCCGTTCATCGCGGTGATGCCCGCCTCCACCTCGCCGGAGAAGATCGTCCAGATCGAGTTCCAGGGTGGCCGCTGCCACCTCGTCGACGACCCGGCCAAGGTGGTCGTGGAGGCCCGCTGGCTGGCGGAGGACTCCGGCGGGCACTTCATGGACCAGTTCACCTACGCCGAGCGCGCCACCGACTGGCGGGGCAACAACAACATCGCCGAGTCGATCTACGCGCAGCTCGCCCTGGAACGGCACCCGGTGCCGGCGTGGGTCGTGGTGGGCGCCGGCACGGGCGGCACCAGCGCCACCATCGGCCGGTACGCCCGCTACCAGCGGCTGCCCACCAAGTTGTGCGTGGTCGACCCGGAGAACTCCGCGTTCTATCCCGCCTGGCAGGCCGCCGACTGGTCGGTGCGCACCGGGCGGGGCTCCCGCATCGAGGGCATCGGCCGGCCGACCGTCGAGGCGTCGTTCGTGCCGTCGGTGGTGGACCGGATGGTCCAGGTCCCCGACGCCGCCTCGCTGGCCGCCATGCGCGCCGGCTCGGCCGTGCTCGGCCGCCGGGTGGGCGGCTCGACCGGCACCAACCTGTGGGGCGCCTTCGGGCTGATCGCGGAGCTGCTCGCCGAGGGCCGCACCGGCTCGGTGGTCACCCTGATCTGCGACGCCGGCGACCGCTACGCCGACACCTACTACTCCGACGACTGGCTGGCCGCCCAGGGACTGGACCTCACTCCGCACCTGGCGACCGTCGAGCGCTTCCTCAGCACGGGCACCTGGCCGGCCTGAGCCGCCTCGCTGACCTGCGCCGCCTGCCTGGCCGAGCCGCGGGGTGGCCGAGCCAGCCTGGCCGGCCCGGTCGTCGGGGGAGGCGCCCGCAACCCGGTCAGCGCGGGTCGACGCGCTCGGCCAGCCCGGGGTAGCGCACCACGTAGCCGTCGCCGTCGAGGTCGATGTCGGCGGTGAAGGTGTCGCTGGTGAAGCGGACCCGGCCGGGGCCGAGCGGGGTGTAGACCTGCTCGGCGGGCACCACCAGCAGGCTGGGCACCAGCACCCAGGCGACGTCGATCCGGTGCGGGGTGTCGGCCGCGGCGCGGGGCAGCCCGAGCCGGCGCACCGGTAGCGCGTTGAACAGCGCCGCCCCGCCGAGGTCGACGTCCACCGCCCCGGCCAGCCGGTCCGGGTCGTCGGTGCCGGGAAGCCCGACCGGCGGGTGGCCGGCCGCCCGCAGCGCCGCGTCCAGGTCACCCTGCTCGGCGGTGGTCACCCGCCACCCGTCGGTCACCCGTTCCAGGCGTACGCTCCGCAGCCACCCGGTGCCCTCCGCCTCGACCTCGACGCGGAGGGTGGCCCACTCGGGGTCGGTGGCGAGCTGGTAGCGGCAGGTGTAGGGGATCGGGTCGACGGCCGTGAGCGTGCCCCGCGCCGTCAGTCCACGGCCGTCGTCGAACAGCGCGTGCTCCGCGCCGGCGGTGTCCGTCCGGGTCCAGAAGAGCGACTTCGGCATGGTCGGCATGAGCCGGACGTTACGCGACCCGGCCGGCACCGGCAGCGGATGCGCGAACGCCGCCGCGGAGCCTGGGCCCCGCGACGGCGTTCGTGGATGACGCTGTCGGTCAGTGGGTACGCGCCGGCGGACGCCCGCCGAAGCCCCGCCGGTCGTCGCGCGGCCGGTCGTCGCGCCCCCGGCCCTCGGGCCGGAAGCCGCCCCGGTCGCCGAAGCGCCGCTCGCCCTGCGGCCGGTCACCGTAGCCACGGCTGTCCGTGGACCGGTCCCCGTAGCCACGGCTGTCGGTCGGGCGGTCGGAGTAGCCACGGCTGTCGGTCGGCCGGTCGCCGTAGCGGCGCTCGCCCTGCGGGCGGTCACCATAGCCACGGCTGTCGGTGGGGCGGTCGGAGTAGCGCCGTTCGCCCTGGGGCCGGTCACCGTAGCCACGGCCGTCGGCGGGCCGGTCGGAGTAGCGGCGCTCGCCCTGCGGGCGGTCGCCGTAGCCACGGCCGTCGGTCGGGCGGTCGCCGTAGCGCCGTTCGCCCTGGGGCCGGTCGCCGTAGCGGCGCTCGCCCCGGGTGTCACGGTCGCCGTAGCGGCGCGGGCCGCCCGGCCGGTCGCCGTGCCGGCGCGGCTCCTCGGCCTCGATGCGCACCGGGACGCCGCTCGGCTCACGGGCGCCGGTCAGCTCGGCGAGCGCCGGGTCACCGACCCGCACCCGGGTCTCGGCCGGTGCCACGCCAGCCTTCTCCAGCATGGCGAGCGTGGTCCGCCGCTGCTTCGGCAGCACCAGCGTGGCCACCGCGCCGGACTCGCCGGCCCGGGCGGTACGCCCCGCGCGGTGCAGGTAGTCCTTCGGGTCCTTCGGCGGGTCGACGTGCAGCACCAGCGAGACACCGTCGACGTGGATGCCCCGGGCCGCCACATCCGTGGCGACCAGGACGTTCACCCGTCCCTCACGGAACTCGGCCAGCGTGCGGGTACGCATCCGCTGGGTCTTGCCGCCGTGCAGCCCGCCCGCCCGTACGCCGACGGCGGCCAGCTGCTCGACCAGCCGGTCGACGCCGAGCTGGGTGCGGGCGAAGACCATCGTCCGACCGTCCCGGGCCGCGATGGACGCGGCGACCGGGAACTTGTCGTGCGGCGGGATCAGCAGCATGTGGTGGTCCATGGTGGACACCGAGGCGGTGGACGGGGCGGTGGAGTGCGTCACCGGGTCGGTCATGAACCGCTTGACCAGCGCGTCGACGTCGCCGTCCAGGGTGGCCGAGAAGAGCAGCCGCTGGGTGCCGGCCGGCGTCTTCGCCAGCAGTTCGGTGACCTCGGGCAGGAAGCCCATGTCGGCCATCTGGTCGGCCTCGTCGAGGACCGTGACCTCGATGTCGTCCAGGTGGCAGACGCCCCGGGCGATCAGGTCGCCCAGCCGGCCCGGGGTGGCCACGATGATCTCCACCCCGCGCCGCAGCGCGTCGATCTGCCGGTCGTACGGCACGCCGCCGACGGCGGTCTTCAGGAACACGCCGACGGCCTTGCCGAGCGGCATCAGCGCGTCGTTGACCTGCATCGCGAGTTCCCGGGTCGGCACCAGGACCAGGGCCCGGGGGCGCAACGGCCGGGCCCGGTTGCGGTCGGCCACCAGGGCCAGCAGGGGCAGGCCGAAGGCCAGGGTCTTGCCGGAGCCGGTCTGGCCACGGCCGAGGACGTCGCGGCCGGCGAGCGCGTCGGGCATGGTGGCGCGCTGGATCTCGAACGGGGTGGTGATGCCCTGCCGGGCGAGCGCCTGGACCAGCGGCTGGGGCAGCCCCAGCGCGGCGAAGTCGGTGGCCTCGGGCGTCACCGGGGCGGCCGGGTCCTGGACGGTGCCGTCCCGCTCGACGGCGGTCTGCGCGTCGGCGGTGTCGAGGGCGGGCAGGAACGTGCTGGGTTCAGCAAAGGTCGTCAAGAAATGCCTTTCGAGCGGGGCGCATCTTCGCGATGGCCTGCCGCAGCTGAACGCCGCCGAATCGCCCGCAAGATCGCCCATGGGCGCGCAGGGCGCGCCGGGTCAGTGATCCCCACCAGTGTACGGCGACAGGGCGAACCCGCCACCCGACCACGGACGGGTAGTGGGCGGGCTCACCATCGACGTCGTACGCGGCTCACTTGTTCAGGACGCCGCCTACCAGCCCACCCACCGTGTCGTTGGCGAGCAGCACGACCAGCACGCTGATCGCCACGAGCAAGCCCAGCGAGGCGGCCAGGACGACCACCACCTTGGCGGTGCTGGAGCGCTGCTCGGTGGGGGTCTCCGTCCAGCCCTGGGCCAGGATGTGCCCGGTCAACGAGCCGGAGTTCTCCACCGGGTTGTTCGGGAACGACACGGTGCTGAAGCCCGGGCCCTCGGTGCCGGCTCCGGCGCCCGCGCCGTAGATGGTGCCCAGGTCGGGTCCGCCGTCGTAGCGGCCCGCGGGGGCGCCCCCGGCCTGCCCGACGCGCGTGGCCGAGCCGCCGCCGTCGACGCGACCGCTCAGCCGGCGTGCCTCCCGGGGCGCGGTGGCCGGCTCGGCACCACCGGGCCGGCGGTCACCCGGGTTGGTGGGCGGCGGCCAGCCCGGCAGTGCGGGAGCGGGCACCACCGGCGGCCCGGACACCGGAGGTGCGGAGAACGGCGGCGCCGACGCCGGGGGCGCGGAGAACGGCGGCGCGGATGCCGGGGGTGCGGAGAACGGCGGCGCCGACGCCGGAGGTGCGGAGAACGGCGGCGCGGATGCCGGGGGTGCGGAGAACGGCGGCGCCGACGCCGGAGGTGCGGAGAACGAGGGCGCGACCGCCGGGGGCGCGGAGAACGGCGGCGCGGATGCCGGCGGTGCGGAGAACGACGGCGTGACCACCGGCGGCGCGGAGAACGGCGGCGCGCCCGCGACGGGGCCCGGTGCCGGTCCGGCGTTCGCGGCGGCCGTGAGGGGCGGCGGCGGGAACGGTGGCGCCG
>NZ_WAAS01000351.1:0-5680 GCF_008806585.1 Micromonospora sp. AMSO12t | reverse complement strand
GGGTGCGACCGCGACGACTCCCGTGTCCCGTACGTCCTCCGGCATCCGGCCCCGCCCTCCACCGACGCGTCCACTCCCCCAGGTCCCGCCGGCCGCGGTTACCCGGCGCGGGCCCGTTCACCCCTTCGGGGGGAGCCGGCTTCACCCCGCCCCGGCCGACCCTGGTCCTACGCGGGCAACCGGCCGCGCGCGCCGGTGCGCGTCCGGCGTGGGAGGGGACCGGGAGGCGGGGCCGAGGTGGATCGGAGACGACGGCTGGCGGGCGCGACCGCGGTGGCGCTCGCCGTCGCGGCGGCGGGCCGGGCGCTGGCCGTACGGCGGCGCGGGTCGGCCTGGCCACGCGCGGCCGGCGCCGACCCGCGACCCGCGCGCTGGCAGGTGGTGACCGTCGACCGCCCGCCCGGCGAGGTGCTGCCCGGCGGCCGCTGGCCGGAGCCCCTGCGCCGGCTCGGCGGCGCGGTGCAGGTCGAGCTGCGGCCGGCCCCCGGCTGCCGGGGCACGGAGCTGGCGGCCCGGCCGGTGCCCGGCGCGGCGGCCCCGGCGGGGCTCGCCGCCCACCTGGTCGGCGACGATCCCGGCTTGCTGGTCCGGCGGGCGTTGTGGGAGGTCAAGCAGCTCGCCGAGACCGGCGAGGTGCTCCGCGCGGACCGCTGGCCGGCCGACCGTCCGCCGGGACCGCCGCGGTGAGGGCGCTGTGCTGGGTGGGCGCGGGCGAGCTGGCGGTACGGCAGGTGCCCGACCCGGAGCTGCGCAACGGCCACGACGTCATCGTCCGGGTCCGGCAGAGCGCCACCTGCGGCGGGGACCTGCCGCTGCTGGCCGGTCGGGTGCCGTTCCTCGCCGTCGGGGACGTGCTCGGGCACGAGTTCCTCGGCGAGGTGGTGGAGGCCGGGCCGGAGGTACGCCGGCACCGGGTCGGCGACCGGGTGGTGGTCTGCTCGTCGGTGGCCTGCGGCAGCTGCTGGTACTGCCGGCGTGACCTGCCCTCCTGCTGCGACAACGGCAGCGCCGACCCGGCCGTCACCGAGGCGGCCTGGGGCCATCCCACCGGCGGGGCGTTCGGCCAGCCCCGGGCGATGGGCGGCTTCGCCGGCAGCCACGCGGAGTACGTCCGGGTGCCGTACGCGGACGTCGGCGCGTTCACCGTGCCGGAGGCGGTCAGCGACGACCGCGCCCTGTTCGCCTCCGACGCCGCGCCGGCCGGCTGGATGGGCGCGGACCTCGGCCAGGTGCGCCCCGGCGACGTGGTGGCGGTCTGGGGCGCGGGCGCGGTCGGGCAGCTCGCGGCCCGGGCGGCGTGGCTGCTCGGCGCGGAACGGGTGGTCGTCGTCGACGCGGAGGAGGAGCGGCTGCGGATGGCCGAACGGCACGCCGGCGCGGAGACGATCGACCACCGGCTCGCCGACGTCGTCGCCGAGCTGCGCGAGCGCACCGGCGGGCGGGGCCCGGACGTGTGCGTCGAGGCGGTCGGGGCGGCCTGGAACGGGCACGGCCCCCGGTCGCTGGCCGAGCGGTTCACCGGCGGCGCCGAGCGACCGGCCGCCGTCCGCGAGGCCGTGCACGCCTGCCGCAAGGGCGGCTCGGTCTTCCTGCTCGGCGAGTTCACCGGCTTCGTCGACACCTTCCCGCTCGGGGCGGTCACCCAGAAGGGGCTGACGGTGCGGGGTGCGCGGCAGCACGGGCAGCGCTACATCCCGATGCTGCTGGAGCGGATGGCCCGCGACGAGCTGCGTACCGAGCACCTGGCCACCCACCGGCTGCCGTTGGAGCGGGGGGCGCAGGGGTACGCGCTGTTCCGGGACCGGGCCGACGGCTGCGTCCGCGCCGTACTCAGCCCCGATCTTCCGGCCGCCGCCGGCTGAGGCGCAACGCTGCGGCCCGCCGTGCCGGGTGGCAGACTCGGCGGATGCGTGAGCAGCGGACGTACGACGTCGTCCTCTTCGGGGCCACCGGCTTCACCGGGGGGCTGACCGCCGAGTACCTGGCCCGCAACGCCCCGCCGGGGCTGCGTTGGGCGCTCGCGGGGCGCAATCCCGGCAGGCTGGCCGCCGTACGGGACCGGCTGGCCGCCATCGACCCGGCGCTGGCCGGGCTGCCCCTGCTCACCGCCGACGTCACCGATGCGGAGTCGCTGCGGGCGGTCGCCGAGAGCGCCCGGGTGGTGGCCACCACCGTCGGCCCGTACGTGCACCACGGGGAGCCGCTGGTCGCCGCCTGCGCCCGCGCCGGCACCGACTACCTCGACATCACCGGCGAGCCCGAGTTCGTCGACCTGATGTACGTGCGCCACCACGCCGAGGCGGAGCGCACCGGGGCGCGGCTCGTGCACGCCTGCGGGTTCGACTCGATCCCCCACGACCTGGGCGTCTGGTTCACGCTCAAGCACCTGCCGGACGACGTACCGATCACCGTCGACGGCTTCGTCCGGGCCGGCGGGCGGTTCTCCGCCGGCACGTACCACTCGGCGCTCACCGCCTTCTCCCGTACCGCCGAGGCGTCCCGGGCGGCCCGCGAGCGGCGGCAGGTCGAGCCGCGACCGACCGGGCGGCGGGTCCGCGCGGTGCCCGGCCGCCTCGCCCGCTCGAAGGAGCTGGGCATGTGGATCGTGCCGCTGCCGACCATCGACCCGCAGGTGGTCCGCCGCTCGGCCGCCGCCCGCCCGGAGTACGGGCCGGACTTCCGCTACCGGCACTTCGCGGCCGTGAAGCGGCTGCCCACGGTGCTGGCCGGCGGCGTCGGGCTGGGCGGGCTGGTGGTGCTGGTGAAGCTGCCGCCGACCCGGCGCTGGCTGCTCGGCCGGCTCGCCTCCGGGCAGGGGCCGACGCCGCAGCAGCGGGCGAAGTCCTGGTTCCGGGTCCGGTTCGTCGCCACGGGCGGCGGACGGCGGGTGCTGACCGAGGTGGCCGGCGGCGACCCCGGCTACGACGAGACGGCGAAGATGCTCGGCGAGTCGGCGCTCTGCCTGGCCGGCGACGAACTGCCGGCCACGGCGGGGCAGGTCACCCCGGTGGCGGCGATGGGCGACGCGCTGCTGGACCGGCTGGTGCGGGCGGGGATGACCTTCCGGGTGCTGGACCGGCCACGCTGAGCGCAGGGCCCGACCGTCGGGCCGCCCGGCCCGGCGCGGGTTGACCCTCGACCAGGTTGAGACGACAGGATCGGCGCCGTGGAGAGCGACCTGCGCAGCATCGGCGAGCTGGCCCGCGCCAGCGGGTTGACCGTGAGCGCCCTGCGGTTCTACGACTCGGCCGGGGTGCTGGCCCCGGCCCTGGTCGACCCGGTGACCGGCTACCGCTGGTACACGGGCGACCAGGTGGCCCCCGCCCGGCTGGTGGCCGGGCTGCGCCGGGTCGGCATGCCGGTCGCCGAGATCGCCGCCGCGCTGCGGTCCGAGCCGGCCCAGATCCACCGCCTGCTCGACGCGCACCTGCGCCGGTTGGAGGACGGTCTCGCCGACGCCCGCAGGGAGCTCTCCCGGATCCGTACGCTGATCGATCCCGGGGAGCCCGCCATGACCACCCGTCTCGTCCTGTCCCGCGCCGACCTGGCCGCCGCCGTGGACGCGGTCCGCTTCGCCGTCGGCGCCGACCCCGACCTGCCGGTGCTGGCCGGCGTGCTGTTCGAGTCCGACGTCGACGGCGTACGGCTGGTGGCGACCGACCGGCACCGGCTGGCCGTCGCGCGGGCGGACGCCCGGGTCGACGGGCCGGCGGTGCGGGTGCTCGCCCCGGTCGTCTTCGTCGACGAGGTGCGGGCCCTGCTCGACACCGGCGCGGGGAGCACCCCCGAGGCCCGGCTGACGGTGGCCGCCGGCACGATCTCCGTCTCCGTCGCCGGCCGCACGGTCGACGCCGCCGTCCTGCCGTACGACTTCCCGGACCACCGCCGGCTGCTCCGCCCGACGCCCGACGACGGTCCGGCGCACCGGCTGACGGTCGACGCCGACGCCCTGCGGGCGGCCCTGACCAGCGCCGACGCCCCCGTCGTCACCCGGCGGCACGACGGCCTCCCGCTCGCGGTGACCGTGCTCGGCCCGGACGGCCGGGGCGGGGTGCGGCTGCTCGGGGCGGACGAGCTGGCCGGGGAGTCCGACGCGTTCCGCGTCGGGGTGAACGGCGGTTACCTGCTGGAGGCCCTCGACGCGGCCGGCCGGGGCCAGTTGCTGCTGGAGCTGGACGGGCCGATCGCTCCGCTGGCCGTGCGCCGGGCGGACGACGTCGAGGCGTTCTCCATCCTGATGCCCATCCGGCTCTGACCGCCGCGCCGGCCGTGGGCCGAGTGCCCGGCGTCGCGGGGGCGCGACGCCGGCCGGGCGGGGTCGTCGAGACCGGGCCGGGCGCGACCGGGCCGCGACGGTAGCATCGGTGGGTCCACCCGACGTCCGGACGGAGCGTACGGAGCAGCATGCTCGACATGGAGTTGATCCGGAAGGATCGCGAGGCGGTGGCGACCGCGCTGGCGAAGCGACTGGATCCCGCCGAGGTCAACCGCGCCCTGGACGAGATCCAGCGGCTCGACCAGGAACGCCGCGCCCTGATCAGTGGCATCGACGGCGAGCGGCAGCGCCGCAAGGCCGAGGCGCGCGCCTACGCGGCGGCGAAGCGCGCCGGCACCGAGCCGGAGGTCTCCACGCCGGAGGCGGGGCGCAAGCAGCTCGCCGAGCTGGAGTCCGAGCTGGACGAGGTGCAGGCGCGGCTGCGCACCGCGATGAGCGAGCTGCCCAACCTGCCGGCCGACGACGTGCTGCCGGGCGGCAAGGAGGCCAACCGGGTCGTCCGGGCCTTCGGCGAGCCGCCAGCGATCGAGAAGGTCCGCGACCACATCGAGCTGAGCCGGATGCTGGGCCTGGTCGACCACGAGCGCGGGGTCAAGCTCGGCGGCTCGGGCTTCTGGATGTACACGGGCATGGGTGCCCGGCTGGAGTGGGCGCTGCTCAACTTCTTCGTCGACGAGCACATCGGCGCCGGCTACGAGTTCCTGCTCCCGCCGCACCTGCTGCTGGACACCGCCGGCTTCGCCGCCGGGCAGTTCCCGAAGTTCTACGACGACGTCTACCACCTGGACCGGGAGTCCGCCCCGCGCGGGCAGTTCCTGCTGCCCACCTCGGAGACGGCGATCCTCGGGGCGTACCAGGACGAGATCCTGGAGACGGCGAAGCTGCCGCTGAAGGCGTTCGCGTACACCCCCTGCTACCGCCGCGAGGCGGCCGGGTCGCACTCCGACGAGCGGGGCACCGTCCGGGGCCACCAGTTCAACAAGGTGGAGATCTTCCAGTTCTGCCTGCCGGAGCAGGCCGACGCCGCGCTGGAGGAGATGCTCCTGCACGCGGAGAGCCTGGTCGAGAAGCTGGGCCTGCACTACCAGCGCACCCTGCTGTCGGCGGGCGACGCCAGCGCGTCGATGAAGAAGACCCTCGACATCGAGGTGTGGATGCCGAGCACCGGCAAGTACAAGGAGGTGTCGTCGGTCTCCTGGGCCGGCGACTACCAGGCGCGCCGGGCGGCCATCCGCTACCGCGAGCCGGGCGGCAAGCAGACCCGCTTCGTGCACACCCTCAACGGGTCGGCGCTGGCCACCAGCCGGCTCTTCCCGGCCATCCTGGAGCAGTTCCAGCAGCCCGACGGCTCGGTGCTGGTCCCCGAGGTCCTCCAGGCCCGCCTGGGCACCGATCGCCTCACCC
>NZ_WAAS01000350.1:0-5726 GCF_008806585.1 Micromonospora sp. AMSO12t | reverse complement strand
CGCCCTATCCGCCCCACCCGGGTGCGCCCCATCCGGATCAGCCCTACCCCGGGGCGGCCTATCCGGGTTCGCCCTATCCGGGGGCGGCGGCCTACCCCGTCGCCGAGCCGGACCGGCTCACCCGCTTCGTCGTCCGCCTCTACGAGCGCTCCCCGCGCTGGGCGGTGCCGCTGGCCGCGCTCGGCTGTGTCGCCGCCGGCATCGGCTACGCGCTGATCAGCGACCCCACCCGCTCGGCGCCCGACGCCGCGCCGACCTGCCTGCTCAAGCTCACCACGGGGCTGGACTGCCCGGGCTGCGGCGGCACCCGCGCGCTCTGGTACGTGCTGCACGCCGACCTGCCGGCCGCCGCCCGGCACCACTTCCTCTTCGTCTTCGCGCTGCCCTTCCTGGCCTATCTCTTCGTCGCGTGGGCGGGCCGGCAGGCGTTCGGCTGGCGCCTGCCCGAGCTGCGGATCAGCTCCCGGGTGATCGGCGTCTTCCTGGCTGCCTGGCTGGCCTTCACGATCCTGCGCAACCTGCCCTGGGCACCCTTCACCTCCCTCTACGTCTGAGCCCAGCCGGCCGCCCTGCCCGCGTCGCCGGCCGCTCGCCCTGCCTGCGTCGCCGGCCGCGCCGGGCGTCACCGTAGGAGGCCGGGACGCCTCAGCCGTCTCGGGGTGTGCGTCCTGTCGAGCTGAGTCGTTTACGACATCACGCCGCCAAGGCCCTTCGCTCTGCGGTCAGGCCGATTGGCGGCGGGTGTGGCCGGTCGTGGTGCGCGCTGAGGCCGCACTCGGTCGGGCTTGCCGGCGGCGGGGCGTCCGACCGAGGTCGCTCCCGAGCGCCCGCGGTCGGCCCGGCGTTTCCACGACTCGTCGCTGCTCGCCGATGTCGTGAACGATTCAGCTCGACAGCGCGCGGGAGGGGACGCCGGCCGGCCGTGCGCCAGGCCCGGCGTCCGACAGCGGAACGATGCGCGCCCCGCGTGTTCGATCACCCGGCCGCGTGATCGACAGCTCAGCCGGGTGATCGACAGTGCACCGTCATCGACATTGCACCGTGATCGACGTTGCACCGGGCGAGCCTGGCTTGGGCGGGCCGGGGCCACGCCACTACAGTCCCAGGAATGCCGGAGATGGTGCAGCCCCAGGTCAAGCTCGTCGCGTGGACGCACTTCGAGGCCCCCGACGACGTGCCGTGGTCGACCGACGCCGAGGGCGGCCAGGCCCTCGCGGAGTTCGCCGGCCGGGCCTGCTACCAGAGCTGGAAGAAGCCGAACCCGGCCACCGCCACCAACGCCGGCTACCTCGCGCACATCCTGGAGGTCGGCCACCTGAGCGTGCTGGAGCACGGCTCGGTCAGCTTCTACTTCAGCGGGGTCTCCCGCTCGTTCACCCACGAGCTGATCCGGCACCGGCACTTCTCGTACTCCCAGCTCTCCCAGCGGTACGTGCCGGAGCGCGACGCCGCCATGGTCGAGCCCTCGGTGATCGCCGACGACCCGGAGCTGCACAAGAAGTTCGTGGAGGCCGCCGAGGCGAGCGTGCGCGCGTACAACGAGCTGCTGGAGGGGCTGGAGCGGCGCTTCGCCGACGTGGAGAACGCCACGCTGCGGCGCAAGCAGGCCCGCCAGGCGGCCCGCGCGGTGCTGCCCAACGCCACCGAGACGCGCATCGTCGTCACCGGCAACTACCGGGCCTGGCGGCACTTCATCGCCATGCGCGCGACGGAGCACGCCGACGTGGAGATCCGCGAGCTGGCGGTGGAGTGCCTGCGCCAGCTCCAGGGCGTCGCCCCGAACGTCTTCGCCGACTTCGTCATCTCGGCCCTGCCCGACGGCACCGAAGTGGCGGCGAGCCCGCACGCCGAGCTGTCCTGAGGGCTTCCCCGGCGGGGCGCCGGTGGTCGTCCGCTAGGTTGGTGGCATGACGCACGACCACCCTGACACGCCCGCCCGGGCGGTGTCCCGCCCCTTCGGGCGAGTCCTCACGGCCATGGTGACCCCGTTCACCGCCGACGGCTCGCTCGACCTCGACGGCGCCGCGCGGCTCGCCAGCTACCTGGTCGACGAGCAGGGCAACGACGCGCTGGTGGTCAACGGCACCACCGGCGAGTCGCCGACCACCACCGAGGCCGAGAAGGAACAGCTGATCCGGGCCGTGGTGGGAGCCGTCGGTGACCGCGCCAAGGTCGTGGCCGGGGTCGGCACCAACGACACCCGGCACACCATCGAGCTCTCCACGGCCGCCGAGAAGGCGGGCGCGCACGGCCTGCTCGTGGTCACGCCCTACTACAACAAGCCGCCGCAGAGCGGCCTGCTGCGGCACTTCACCGCCGTCGCGGACGCCACCGGGCTGCCGGTGATGCTCTACGACATCCCGCACCGGGCGGGCGTGCCGATCGACACCGAGACGATGGTGCGCCTGGCCGAACACGCCCGGATCGTCGCGGTGAAGGACGCCAAGGGCGACCTGACCGCCACGAGCTGGGTCACCAGCCGGACGAACCTCGCCTTCTACAGCGGCGAGGACTCGCTCACCCTGCCCTCGCTGGCCGTGGGCGGCGTGGGCGTGGTCGGCACCTCGACCCACTTCACGGGCGCGCTGACCAAGCAGATGATCGAGGCGTACGACGCGGGGGACACCGCCACCGCGTTGAGCCTGCACCGGCGGCTGCTGCCGCTGTTCACCGGCATCTTCCGTACCCAGGGCGTGATCCTGGTGAAGGCGGGCCTGGCGGCCGCCGGGAAGCCCGCCGGGCCGGTGCGCGCGCCGATGGTCGACGCGACCGACGACGAGATCGCCCAACTCCGCGCGGACTGCGCGGCGGCGGGCCTGGAGCTGCCCGAATGATCGAACGACACGACGGACGCCGAGTGACGGCGTCGCAGAATGAGGTGGACGCGTGACCGAGGCGCACATCGATGCGGAACTTCCCCCGCCGCTGCCGGAGGGTGGGCTGCGGATCATCCCGCTCGGCGGGCTCGGTGCCATCGGTCGCAACATGACCGTCTTCGAGTACGACGGCAAGCTGCTGGTGGTCGACTGCGGGGTGCTCTTCCCCGACGTGGAGCAGCCCGGGGTCGACCTGATCCTGCCCGACTTCGGTCCGATCCTGGACCGGCTCGACGACGTCCAGGCGATCGTGCTGACCCACGGCCACGAGGACCACATCGGCGCGGTTCCCTACCTGCTCGCGCACAAGCCCGACATTCCGCTGGTCGGCTCCCAGTTCACCCTCGCCCTGGTCGAGGCGAAGCTCGCCGAGCGGCGGATCCAGCCCTACACGCTGACCGTGCGGGAGGGCGGCCGGGAGCGGCTCGGCCCGTTCGAGTGCGAGTTCTTCGCGGTCAACCACTCGATCCCCGACGCGCTCGCGGTGGCCATCCGCACGCCGGCCGGCCTGGTGCTGCACACCGGCGACTTCAAGATGGACCAGCTCCCGTTGGACGGTCGGATCACCGACCTGGCCGGGTTCGCCCGGCTCGGCGCCGAGGGCGTGGACCTGCTGCTCTCGGACTCCACCAACGCGGAGATCCCCGGCTTCGTCACGCCCGAGCGGGAGATCGGGCCGGTGCTCGACTCGATCTTCGCGAAGGCCAAGGGGCGGATCATCGTCGCGTCGTTCGCCTCGCACGTGCACCGGGTGCAGCAGGTGTTCGACTCCGCGGGCGAGCACGGCCGCAAGGTCGCCCTGATCGGCCGGTCCATGGTCCGCAACATGGGCATCGCTCGCGACCTCGGGCTGCTCAACATCCCGGCCGGGCTGGTCGTCGGGCTGGAAGAGGCGACGACCCTGCCGCCCGAGCAGATCGTGCTGATGTCCACCGGTTCGCAGGGCGAGCCGATGAGCGCCCTGGGGCGGATGGCCAGCGGCGACCACCGGCACATCACCATCGCCCCCGGCGACACCGTGGTGCTCGCCTCCTCGCTGGTGCCCGGCAACGAGACCTCGGTCTACCGGGTGATCAACCGACTGGCCCGGGCCGGCGCCGTGGTGGTGCACAAGGACGTGGCCAAGGTGCACGTCTCCGGCCACGCCCCCGCCGGCGAGCTGCTCTACCTGCTCAACGTGGTCCGCCCGAGCAACCTGATGCCGGTGCACGGCGAGTGGCGGCACCTGCGCGCGCACGCCCGGCTCGGCATCGAGTCCGGCGTCGCCGCCGACCGGGTGGTGCTCTGCGAGGACGGCGACGTCGTCGACCTCGTCGAGGGCCGGGCCAGCCTGGTCGGTCACGTGAAGAGCCGCTACGTCTACGTCGACGGCCTCGCCGTCGGCGACGTCAGCGAGTCGCTGCTCACCGAGCGCCGGATCCTCGGCGACGGCGGATTCATCGCCACCACCGTGGTGGTCGACTCGGTCACCGGCAAGGTGGTGGGCGGCCCGACCCTGTCGGCGAAGGGCTTCTCCGAGGACCCGGAGGCGTTCAACCCGGTGATCCCGCTGGTCACCGAGGCCCTGAACCGGGCGGCCTCCGACGGCATCACCGATCCGCACCAGCTCCAGCAGATCGTCCGGCGCACCGTGGGACGGTGGGTGAACGACGCGTACCGCCGTCGGCCCATGATCGTCCCCACCGTCGTCGAGGTCTGACCCCGCGCCGCCGCGACGCCCGCCCGCACCCCGTGTGCCGGCGGGCGTCGCCGTGTGGCGGGCCGGTCCGGGGGCGCACCCCTGCGGCACCGCGACCGGCCGGCCGCCGACATCCCCGTGCACGTCGGCGACCGACCCGGAGCCCATCCGGAGGACCGGCCCCGGCCAGCGGAACTCAGCGGCGGCCGAGCCGGCGGCGCAGCAGCAGCAGGCCGGCCCCGAGGGCCAGCAGCGCCGCACCGAACAGGGCGTACGTGGTGCCGGCCGGACCGGTGCGGGGCAGCCTGGCCCCGTCCCCGGCGGGCGTCGCCGGAGCCGACGTGGCGCTCGGAGCCGACGTGGCGCTCGGCGTGGACGTGACGCTCGGCGTCGCCGCCGGCGGAGTCGTCGGGGCGCCGCCCCCCGTGCCGCCCGGCACGGGCACGGTGACCGAGGTGTCCTTGTTGGTGTACCGGTTGGTGGGCGCGAGATACAGGCGGATGCTCCCCGCCCTCTCGCTGACCGCGAGGCGGATGTGCACCGTGTCCGTGGCGCCCGCCTTCAGCTCGCCGGACCGGATGATCTCGCAGCCCTTGCCGGCCATCCGACCGCTGTCCGAGCACAGCGGCCAGATCACCTGCACACCCTTCGGGGGGACGACGTTCAGCGAGTAGCCGCCGAGGGTGAAGGTGCCGGTGTTGCGTACCCGGGCCGTCACCCCCATCGACGCGTCGACGACCGGGCTGGCGGTGGCCCGCAGCCGCAGCGACGTCCGGTCCGGCCAGTTGACGCGGAAGTCGGTGGGGCCCTCCGTGCCACCGGCGGCGTCCCGGCCGGCGACGGACCCCCAGCTGCTCACGCCGAAGACCGGCTCGGCCGCCGTCGCCCTCAGCGCCAGCCGGTACACCTGCCGACCACCGGCCGGCACCTGCGTGCCACCGCAGACCCAGGCCTGGGGCGACCCGGCGCCGCGGCAGTCGCCACCCGAGGTCACGGTCAGCCCGGCCGGCAGACGCAGGACGAAGAAGCCCTTCGCCGCCGCCTTTCCGACGTTGCTGACGGAGACCTCCAGGGGCCCCGCCGGGTGCCACGGGTCGCCGCTGAGGAAGACCAGATCCGGCCGGGCGACGATGGTCGGCTCGGCGGCCGTGGTCGTGGTCGGGGTGGGTGTG
>NZ_WAAS01000349.1:0-5775 GCF_008806585.1 Micromonospora sp. AMSO12t | reverse complement strand
GTTCCCGCCCTCGCCCGGGGCGTCGCCGGCCGCCGGCCCACCGGCCGCCCGGGCCCCCGCGACCGGGACGTCGCCAGCCCCGCCGGCCGCCGGGGCGGCGCCGTGCCCGCCGTGCCCGGCCGCCGCGCCGGGGGCCGCCGGCAGCAGGGTGAGCGCCGGCGCCCGGCGAGCCCCGGTCGGCCCGGCCCAGCGCACCACCGTGCCGTCGGCGTACGTGCGCAGCACCTCGAAGGTGAGCCGGTCGGTCTGCGGCAACGGCCCCATGGACAGGGTGAGCCGGGCCGGGCCGGGAGCCGTGCCGGGCATCCGGACCCAGGTCACCGCGCTGGTCACCTCGTCGACCCGGGACGAGTGGATGCCGGCGACCGGCTGGTCGAGCCTGCGGGAGGTGATCCGGGGCGCCCAGCCGGGCACCGACATCGGATAGACCTCGGCGATCGGGGCGTCGGCCGGCAGCCGGATCTCGATCCGCTCGGCGCGGGCGCCCGGCAGTTCGTCGGGCACCACGAACTCCAGCTTCACCGAACCGCCCTGTTGCGCCTGCGTCGGGCTGGTCGTCACGTCGGCCGCGTACGCCGGGGCGGGCCAGGTCAGCACCCCGGCCGCCGCCAGGACGGCCACCGTCGCGGCCCGGCGCCGGGGCCGGGACTCGGGCCGCACACCGTGCATCGTCGCCATCGTCGGTCCCATCCGTCTCCACGGGCCGGCACGGGTTCCGGCCACATCCGGTAGTTCGGATGCGGGGACGCAAAGGTTCAACGCAGGACCCAGGACGCCGGCCGGACCCGGCGCGCCCGGCCCGTCCCGGGGTACCGGCGGGGCGGCGCCCGTCCCACGGACCCCGGGGGCGGTGGCGTCGGCGACCGTGCCGGCGGGGGCGACCGATAGCATCGCAGGAGCCGAACGTTCGGCGTCATCCGTGCCGTCTGCTGGAGGAGTCACCGTGTCCGCACCCCGTACCCCCGCCGTGGCCGACCCCGTCGTCGTCGCCGCCGGGACCACGGCGGCCGACGCGGTGGCCGCGGCCGGTCTGCCCGCGTCCGGCCCGAAGGCGATCGTGGTGGTCCGCGACCCGCAGGGCCAGCTGCGCGACCTGGACTGGGCCCCGCAGGCCGACACCGAGGTCGAGCCGGTCAGCCTCGACTCGCCCGACGGGCTCGACGTGCTGCGGCACTCCTGCGCGCACGTGCTCGCCCAGGCCGTGCAGGACGTCTTCCCGGAGGCCAAGCTCGGCATCGGCCCGCCCATCGAGAACGGCTTCTACTACGACTTCGCCGTCGACAAGCCGTTCCAGCCGGACGACCTCGGCAAGCTCGAGAAGCGGATGCAGGAGATCGTCAAGTCCGGCCAGCGGTTCCGCCGCCGGCGCTTCGGCAGCCTCGACGAGGCGAAGGCCGAGCTGGCCGCCGAGCCGTTCAAGCTGGAGCTCATCGACGTCAAGGGCGAAGGGCTGGACACCTCCGAGGTGATGGAGGTGGGCGGCGGCGAGCTGACCATCTACGACAACCTCGCCGCCAAGGAGGACAAGGTCTGCTGGTCGGACCTGTGCCGGGGCCCGCACCTGCCGAACACCCGGCTGATCGGCGCGTTCAAGCTGATGCGCTCGGCCGCCGCGTACTGGCGCGGGTCGGAGAAGAACCCGCAGCTCCAGCGGGTCTACGGCACCGCCTGGCCGACCCGGGACGAGCTGAAGGCGTACCTGAAGCTGCTGGAGGAGGCCGCGCGGCGCGACCACCGCAAGCTGGGCGTGGACCTGGACCTGTTCAGCTTCCCCGACGAGCTGGGTTCGGGCCTGGCGGTCTTCCACCCGAAGGGCGGCATTATCCGCCGGGAGATGGAGAACTACTCGCGCATCAAGCACGAGCAGGCCGGCTACGCCTTCGTCAACACCCCGCACATCACCAAGGGCCACCTGTACGAGGTCTCCGGGCACCTGGACTGGTATGCCGACGGCATGTTCCCGCCCATGGAGGTCGAGGGCGCGAGCTACTACCTCAAGCCGATGAACTGCCCGATGCACGACCTGATCTTCCGGTCCCGGGGGCGGTCCTACCGCGAGCTGCCGCTGCGGATGTTCGAGTTCGGCACGGTCTACCGCTACGAGAAGTCCGGCGTGGTGCACGGCCTGACCCGGGTGCGCGGCATGACCCAGGACGACGCGCACATCTTCTGCACCGAGGAGCAGATGGCGGGCGAGCTGAAGTCGCTGCTCGTCTTCGTGCTCGAACTGCTGCGTGACTACGGCCTGGACGACTTCTACCTGGAGCTGTCCACCCGCAACCCGGAGAAGTCGGTCGGCACCGACGAGAACTGGGAGCGGGCCACCGAGGCCCTGCGCTCCGCCGCCGAGGAGTCCGGGCTGGACCTGGTGCCCGACCCGGGTGGCGCGGCCTTCTACGGCCCGAAGATCTCGGTGCAGGCCAAGGACGCCATCGGCCGGACCTGGCAGATGTCCACCATCCAGGTCGACTTCAACCTGCCGGAGCGCTTCGGCCTGGAGTACCAGGCCGCCGACGGCACCCGGCAGCGGCCGGTGATGATCCACCGGGCGCTCTTCGGCTCGATCGAGCGCTTCTTCGGGGTGCTCACCGAGCACTACGCGGGCGCGTTCCCGGCATGGCTGGCCCCGGTGCAGGTGGTCGGCATCCCGATCCGCGAGGACCACACCGACTACCTGCACGGCTTCGTCGCCGCGCTGCGCGCCGAGGGCGTCCGCGCCCAGGTCGACGCGGGCGACGACCGGATGCAGAAGAAGATCCGCACCGCCCAGCAGCAGAAGGTCCCGTTCATGGTGATCGCCGGCGACGACGACGTGGCCGCCGGCACCGTCTCGTTCCGCTACCGGGACGGCTCGCAGCGCAACGGGGTGCCGGTCGCCGACGCCGTGGCCCACGTGCTCGACGTGGTCGGCTCCCGGACCAACGTCGGCCCGTCCGCCGCCTGACCCGCGACGCACCGAAGGCCCCCCGCGCTGCGGGGGGCCTTCGTCACGGGGTCGTCAGGTGTCAGATCCCGCAGCTCGGCGCGGACCAGCCGCCGACCGCCCCGACGTGGGTGTGGTCGTTGTGACCCGGGTAGCCGGGGCCGAGGATGTTGCCGAAGCCGTGGTAGCGGGCCTGCTGGGCGAGCCGGCAGAACGAGGGCGACCCGACCAGGTCGACGCCGTCGCCGTAGAGGTGCCGGCTGTTGGAGGCGCCGCCGACCGCGCTGTTGCACGAGTAGCTGCGGAAGCCGCTGCTGATGTTGATCGACACGCTGCCGAGGGCCTTCCGCATGGCCTGGAGCTTCCACATCGACACCAGCGCGTTGAACCGGGCGGTGCTCGCGGCGACCGCGCCACCGGACCAGGTGCTGTTGCACCGGTTCAGCTCCGCGTAGGTGAAGTTGACCGGGGTGCAGTCGTCGTCCTGCAACGCGTAGAGCGTGTTGAAGGTCTGCGGGCCGGCGACGCCGTCGGCGCTCAGGCCGTACGCCTGCTGGAAGCGGATCACGGCGGACCGGGTGGCCGGGCCGAACGCCCCGTCGAGGCCGAGCACCGCGTTGTAGCCGGGGTAGCCGGAGAGCCGGATCTGCAGCTGCCGGACGTCCTCGCCGGACGCCCCCTGCGCCAGGGTGCGTCCCCAGGTGTAGCAGCCGTCCGCCTGCGCGGGGCTGCTGGTCGCCACCACGCCCACGAGGGCGGTGGAGGCGGCGAGCGCGCAGGCGGCGAGCGCCCGGCCAAAGCGGCGGAATGCGGTTCTCACGATGGGCTCCCATCGACAAGGGATGATGTGTGTGGATGGATTCTTCATTCATGTTCATCAGTTCGTCAAGAACCTTCACCCCCTATCCGTCCCCCTGAACGCGATCCGGGCCCCAGGGGGGCGTCGGGGTCGGGCGCGGGCCGGCGTACGGCGTCCGGAGCGACCGTCGCCGGGAACGTAGGATCGGTGGCGTGACTGGGGTGGAACGGCACATGGACAGCGGCATGGCCGACGGCCTGGAGCGGCTCTGGACTCCGCACCGGATGACCTACATCTCCGGGGAGGACCGGCCCGAGGGCGGCTACGAGCGGCCCGCCGGCTGCCCGTTCTGCCGGGCCCCGGGGCTGGCGCCCCAGGAGAGCCTGGTGGTGGCCCGGGGCGAGCACGTGTTCGCGGTGCTCAACCTCTATCCCTACAACCCCGGGCACCTGCTGGTCTGCCCCTACCGGCACGTGGCCGACTACACCGAGCTGGACCTGGCAGAGACCACCGAACTGGCGGCGTTCACCCAGACCGCCATGCGGGTGGTGCGCAAGGTGAGCAACGCGCACGGGTTCAACCTGGGCATGAACCAGGGCGGCGTGGCCGGCGCCGGCATCGCCGCGCACCTGCACCAGCACGTGGTGCCCCGCTGGGGCGGCGACGCCAACTTCATGCCCGTGATCGGACAGACGAAGGTCCTGCCGCAACTGCTCACCGACACCCGCGACCTGTTCACCCGGGCCTGGCCGACCTAGACCGACCCTCGCTCTTCCCGGCGGTCCGTGACGGTGCGCGGCTCCGCCTGCGGGCCCCTCCCCGCCCGCCAGCCTCGCTGCCGCACCGATCGACACCCCCCGAGAAGAGTCCGGGCCGGTCGGCAGCTGCGGGCGGTCGTGTCGTCGGCAAACTTCCCGCCCCCGGCCGGGCGCGAGGTGGCACGATCTGGCGATGGCAGTGACGACGCGGACGTTGGGCCGCAGCGGCATCGAGGTCAGCGCCCTCGGCATGGGGTGCTGGGCGATCGGCGGCCCCTGGGCCGAGGGCAGCCAGCCGCTGGGCTGGGGCGCCGTCGACGACGACGAGTCGGTCCGCGCGATCCGGCACGCGCTCGACCTCGGCGTGACGCTCTTCGACACCGCCGACACCTACGGGGCCGGGCACGGCGAGCGGGTGCTCGGCCGGGCCCTCGCCGGCCGGCGCGACGAGGCCGTGATCGCCACCAAGTGGGGCTGGACCTTCGACGAGGCCACCCGCCAGGCCACCGGCGATGACCCCTCCCCGGCGTACCTGCGGCGGGCCGTCGCACACTCGCTGCGCCGGTTGGGCACCGACCGGATCGACCTCTACCAGCTGCACCTGGCGGACCTGCCGGTGCCGCGGGCCGAGGCGCTCGTCGGCACCCTGGAGGACCTGGTCGCCGAAGGGCTGATCCGGGCGTACGGCTGGAGCACCGACCGCCCCGACCGGGCCGCGGCGTTCGGGCGCGACGCCCGGCACGCCACCGCCGTGCAGCACACGCTGTCGGTGCTCCGGGACGCCCCCGAACTGCTCGCCGTCTGCGACAAGTACGACCTCGCCAGCGTCAACCGGGGACCGCTGGGCATGGGCCTGCTCTCCGGCAAGTACACGGCCGGCTCCACGCTGCCCCGCGACGACGTACGCGGGGTCGCCCCCGGTTGGCTGGAGTGGTTCCGGGGCGGCCGGCCGGCGCCGGAGTGGCTGCGCCGCGTCACCGCCGTGCGGGCGGCGTTGACCGCTGACGGGCGTACCCTCGCCCAGGGCGCGCTCGGGTGGCTCTGGGCGCGCAGCGACCGCACCGTCCCGATCCCCGGCTGCCGCACGGTGGGCCAGGTGGAGGAGAACGCCGGAGCCCTGCGCCGGGGTCCGCTGCCGGCCGACCAGTTCGCCGAGGTGGAGCGCCAACTGGCCGCGCTGCGCTCGGCCGCCTTGCGCGACGCGGACCGTCCCCACCGGCCGACCCCGGGTCTCCCCACCGCCCGCCCCTGACCCGGTCCGGCCCGGGGCCGGTGCTCAGGGGTGGGTGGGGTGT
>NZ_WAAS01000348.1:0-5794 GCF_008806585.1 Micromonospora sp. AMSO12t | reverse complement strand
GGTGGGGGTGGTTCCGATCGATCGTGGAGACGATGATGATGGCCGTAATCCACCATCGTCAATAACAAGTTACGGCCCGGTAACCCCTTGTCGCGCCGGGAGCACAAACCGGCAATCCAGGCAGTCACCGTCCACGGCGGACGGTGCCCCACGTCGGGCCGAGCGCGGTGGCATGCTGTGACCCGTGCGCCCGACACCGCCCCGTGAAGAGCCGCTGCGGGTGATGCCGTGGTGGCTGGTGCTCGTCGGGCTGCTCCTCGCCGCGCTGCTCGGCTGGCTGGTGCTCGACTGGCTGCTCGGCGAGGCCGACCGCGCCGCCCAGCCGGACACCCGCGCGACGCTGCGCATCGACGCCATCCGCACCGGGCTGACCGTGGTCGCCGGCACCGGCGGCGGGCTCGCCCTGCTGCTGGCCGCCCGGCGACAGTGGATCGGCGAACGCGCCCAGCGGCACCAGGAGACCGTCGCCGCGCAGGACCAGGCGCACCGGGAACGGGTGCAGGCGCACGCGGAGGCGGTCGCCGAGGCCGGGCAGCACCACCAGGAGCGGCATGCCGAGGCGGCCGAGCACGACGCCGCCGAGCGCCGGCTGACCGAGCTGTACACGAGCGCCGTCGCACTGCTCGGCAACGACAACGCGGCCGTACGCCTGGGCGGCCTGCACGCCCTGGAGCGGCTCGGGCAGGACAATCCCGCCCAGCGGGAGACGATCGTGGCGGTGCTCTGCGCGTACCTGCGGATGCCGGCGCCGGAGGACGACGCGCGCGAGGCGGAGGTGCGCCGCACCGCCCAGCGGGTCCTGACCCGGCACCTGCGCGCGGACGACGACGCCTACTGGCCCGGGGTCAGGCTGGACCTGACCGGCGCCCGGCTCGACGGGTTCGACGCGACCGGCTGCACCCTGGACGACGCGGACCTCACCGGCGCGGTCTGCGCCGGCACCACCAGCCTGGTCGGCGCGACCGTACGCGGGCGGCTCTCCCTCGGCGCGACCTTCGCGGACCTGGCCTGCGACGACCTGCGCGGCGACGCCGAGATCGTCCTCGACCGCGCCCGGATCGCCGGCCGGGTCAGCTTCGACGGCGCCGACCTCGCCGGCGGGCTGTCGTGCCGGCACGCCACCGTCGCCCGGGCCTCCTTCCGGGGCGTCACCTTCCACCGGACGGCAAGCTTCGACGCGTCCCGATTCACGGACAGCGCGACCTTCCGCGAGGCGGTCTTCCTGAGCGGGGTCTCGATGGACCACGCCACCTTCACCGGCTACGCCGGGTTCCGGCAGACCCGCTTCGCGGACCTGGCCCTGTTCCGGTGGACCGAGTTCGGTGACCAGACCTGGTTCGAGCGGACCCGCTTCGAGGGAGCGGCGAACTTCGGTCGGGCCCGCTTCCACGGCCCGGTGACCTTCGACGGGGCGACGTTCGCCCGCCGTCCCCTGGTGGACCAGGCGCGGGCGACGGCCGCCGGCTCGCACGTCTGGCCCGAGGGCACGACCGTCGCCCCGCTGGACGATGACTGGCTGCTGCTCACGGACTCCTGACCGTCCCGGCGCGGGGCCCTCGCTGTCGCGGCGCGACCGCTAGGCTGGGCCGATGGGGGAAACCATTCAGGACAGTCCGGTGGAGTGGGTGGCCAGCCACGTGCAGCGCTACCTGGAGACCGACGGCGCCGACGGCGGAAAATTCCACGGCTACGACAGCCTGCTGCTCACCACCCGGGGGCGCCGGTCCGGCACGCTGCGGCGCACCGCGCTCATCTACGGCCGCGACGACGACCGCTACCTGCTGGTGGCGTCGAACGGCGGCGCGGCGCGGCACCCGTACTGGTACCTCAACCTGTGCGCCGACCCGAAGGTGGAGGTGCAGGTCGGGGCCGAGAAGTTCCGCGGCACGGCGCGCACCGCCACCGCCGAGGAGCGGCCCCGGCTGTGGCAGGTCATGACCGAGGTCTTCCCGACGTACGCCCGCTACCAGAAGGAGACCGAGCGGGAGATTCCGGTCATTGTCGTCGAACGCGCCTAATCGGCACCGGCCCGGCGCGCAGCTACGGCGGAGGCCCAGGTGATCCACGGCCTATAATGCTGCCCGTACCGCACGGACGGGGAGGGCGCCATGTCCACGGCTGAGCAGAACTCCAGGCTCCCGCTGTTCGCGATCGACGTTGGCATGCTCGTGGCCACCCTGCTCACCCTCGCCGGATATCTGATGCCCTGGTTCCGGCCGAGCAGCCGCGCCATCTGGTCCTTCTCCGGCTGGGCCTACGCGTCACTCAGCGACGGGGGTGGCTGGACCCTGCTCACCTTCGGTTGGCTGCTGCTGGCCGCCGTGGCCGCGCTGTGGGCACGGCGCAGCGTGGTGGCGGCGATGACCGGGATGGTCGCTGCCGTGGGCACCCTGGTCACCGCTCTGTCGGTGGTGGCGGCGAGCTTCGCGGTGATCGGCGAACAGAGCTCGCTGGACCTGATGGCGCAACTGCCGTTCGACATCGGGCTGACGGTCCTGGCCATCGGCCTCGGGCTGCTCCTGGCCACCTCCTGCCGGGCGATCGTCCGATGCCACCTGTTGAATGTCGCCGAGGACGCCTCCCCCGCTTCCCCGCTCTGAGGAACCTCAGTTCGCATCGGGATTGCAGCGGCCGGGATCGCCAGTGAGGGCGACGAACTCCCGGCGGGTTGTCAGGCGCGGTCGGTGAGCTGGGCGACGAAAACCCGCCAGGCGGTCGGGGTGAAGACCAGCGCGGGACCAGCCGGGTCCTTCGAATCCCGTACGCCGACGACGCCGGGCAGATTGTCGGCAACCTCGACGCACACGCCGCCATTGGTGGACGAGCGAGACGACTTGCGCCACCGCGCGCCGGTCAGACTGTCCATGTCTTCGCCGCTTCCTTGAGCACGTCGATCGATTGCCTCAGCGGGAGGGCTTCGCCGTGGACAGCGTCCCACGCCAGCCCCAACCGAGCAATCGCGTCAGGCTGCCCGGTGGTCTGTGACTCCAACTGATGGTCTACGCAGCCCGCACGCGAGCCGTCGGGCAGGTCGGCCAGGATGAACGTTCCGGCCAGTCCTGTATAGACGCCAGCGGACAGCGGCACGACCTGCACCTGGACATGCGGCTGCTCGGCGCAGGTCAGCAGGTGCTCGAGCTGCTCGGCCATCACGTCGGGACCGCCGAACTCCCGCCGGACGACCATCTCGTCCAGCACCACGAAGAGCTGTGGGCTCGGCAGGCGGGCGAGCACAGCCTGCCGTTCCATCCGCGCCGCGACCCGCTGGCCCAACTCGGCAACCGGCGTCCGTGCCGCTCGGAAGGTCGCTCGCGCGTACGCCTCGGTCTGGAGAAGTCCCGGCACGAACGCGTGCTCGTACCAGCGTAGGGCGGTCGCCTCCCGCTCGATCTGTATCCACTCGCGCAGCCAGACCGGCGCGCCGTCGCCCTTGACCAGCTCGTTCCAGAGCGTCGCGAAGTATCCGCCGGTGTCCAGCGCCCCGTCGACGGCGGTCAGGTAGGGCAGGGTGGGTGGCTTCGTCCCGGTCTCGATCGCGCTCACCTGGGAGTCCGAGCAGAAGACCAGCTCACCGAGCTGCGCCTGGGTCAACCCGGCGGCCGACCGGCGTCGCCTCAGCTCACGAAGCAGGTACTCCGACGGCGAGATTCCCACGGCTTCCACACCCTTCCACGAATCTCCACACCGTTCTCCCCCGGCCCGAAACCGCACGCTACGTTCCGCGATCACGCGGTGACTGTTCCGAGCCTAGGGGGCGTTCGTCCAGGGTGGAAGGAGGACGGCGCGCCCGGCGGAATCGGCCCCCTCAGGACTCGGCGGGCGCACACGTCGCAGGGGCCCTGCCGAGCGCGCGTCCCGATTCCGACACCGATGGAGGGAGGCCCCGTGCCCGTGCCGAGGCCCGCGAATGCCGTACCGGCGTCGCGCTGGGCGACGCGCCCCGCCGCCGCGACGGCCAGCACCCGCGAGGACGGGACGCCTCGGGTCAGCCCTGGCGTGTACCTGCTGACGCGCGAGGCGTCGCCGCAGTTCGCGAAGCCGATCACGGTACGGGTGATCCGCGAGCGAACCGACCTCGTCACCTACCACGGCTGGGCGTGGGTCGAGGTGTACCAGCTCGACGCGCGCGGCCAGGCGATTGACCGCCGCGAGTTGTACGTGCGACCCGACGGGATGCGTCCCACGCAGGCGCCCTCGGCCGCGCGTTCACCCTCGGCGCAGCGGCGCGCTCCGGCCCGGCGGAGCGCGGGGACCAGCCGGTGAACACGCCCGTCCGCGACCACGTACCGTCCCGCCCGACGTGGCGCTGCCGGGCCTGCGGGATCGCCTGGCCCTGTTCCCCGGCGAAGCTGCTTCTCCTCGCGAAGTACCGGGGCGACATGCCGGGGCTCATGGTCCACCTCGTGACGCTGCGCGAAGAAGCCGCCGCCGACCAGCTCGCGCAGCACTACCCCGGCGCGCAGTCGGCGGACCTGCACGGGCGCTTCACGGACTGGGTGCCGGCCCGCTCCCGCTGACCGCCGCGGGTCACCTACGCGGCGCGACAGCTTCCGGGATCTGCTGGTTCTGCCTATCCGACGCCGTCGGACCCGCACTGTCGGTCCGACTCGTTAGGCTCTCAGGCAGAACCTGCAGAGAGGGTGCCATCGGTGGCAACGGCGCATGACGTCGCAGCGGCGGTGCTGGGCGACCTCGGGGCCATGACGGCGATGAAGCTGGAGAAGCTCGTCTACTACTGCCAGGGATGGCACCTGGCGCGGACGGGCCACCCGCTTTTCCAGGAGCCGATCGAGGCATGGCGCGAAGGCCCGGTGGTCCCGCACCTCTACCGCCATCATCGCGGTCAACTGACCGTCACCGAGTGGCCGCTCGGCGAAGCATCCCGCCTGGCACCCGCCCAGGTCGACACGGTTCACTGGGTGACCGAGGCGTACGGCCGATTCTCCGCCGCTGAACTGTCGACGATGACGCACAACGAGCTTCCGTGGCGTGTCGCGCGTGGCGCGTTGCCCGAGTCCGCCCCCTCCACCGAGCAGGTCGACGTCGACCTCATGAGGGCGTACTACGCCCGGCAGGTGGCGAGCGTCGAGACAGCCGTGGTCCTCGCCTCCGCCAACGCCGCCCTCGAAGGAGCGGAGTTCGACGAGGACTGGCAGGACAGGCTTCGAGATGTCGCGTCCGGCGTCATCAGTGCCGACGATCTGATCGCTCAGGAGATCGCCCGGATCAGCAGTGAGCAGCGCTGATCCACTGCTGCCAACTCAGAGCTGCTGAACCGGTCCCGCCGTGCTCGCGGTCAGCGCATCACGCGGAACAGCAGCAGGAAGGCCACGTAGGCGACCGGCACGGCCGCGAAGCAGATCAGGAAGCCCAGGTGCACGTAGCGGGGCGGCGTGCCGGCGACCATGGCCGGTCGCCCCCATCGGCCGAGCACCAGGTAGCCGGCGAAGAAGGAGAGCGCGGGCAGACCCGCGCAGATCCACGCGCCGAGGGTGAAACCGTCGACCAGGCCGACGCCGGAGGCGAGCACCATGATCATCATGAGAATCGCGCCCACGGCCGCGCAGCCCGCGTAGACGGTGACCGACCGGGCCACCGGCGACCAGCCGGGCAGCAGCGCCGGTCGCTGCGCGAGCAGCTCGGTCTGCTGCCCGTGCCGGTCGGACTCGTCCGCGTAGCGTCGGGCCAGCTCCAGCTCGACGGTCGGGTCGACCTCCGCCGGGCGCGGGGCCGGCACCCCGCCCGCCGCCGGGCTCGCGGCCGTCGGCAGCGCCAGCCTCGTCTCCCCCACCCC
>NZ_WAAS01000347.1:0-5795 GCF_008806585.1 Micromonospora sp. AMSO12t | reverse complement strand
CGTCGCCGGGCAGCCGGCGGCCGGCGGCCGGGTCGCCGTAGAGCGTCCAGCGGAGGAAGTCGGTGGTGGTGGCCAGGACCTGGTCGAAGCCGGGCCGCCCCGGGTTCAGGTACTCGCCGTGGCCCTGCCCGAGCAGGCTCAGGAAGGCGGTCGGGCCGGTCGTGCGCTGGTATGCGGCGCGGCCGACCGTCGCCGGCACGATCTTGTCCGCCGTACCGTGCACGAAGAGCAGTGGGGCCGCCGGCCCGGCGAAGCTGCCGGCCGTTCCGCCGCCGGCGATCACGATGCCGGCGCGCAGCCGCCCCGAGCGTCCGGAGGTGAACATGCCGGCCGTGGTGAAGCCGCCCGCCGAGTGGCCGGCGGCGGCGACCCGGGTGACGTCGAGGTGCCCGGCGAGCGGGTCCCCGGCCCGGGCGTCGAGCCGCGTCAGGTGCCGGATCAGCCGCCAGCCGTCGGCCGGCTGGTGGCGTACGTCGGCACGGCTGAACCGGGCCGCGCCGCGCCGGGTGTGCGGGTAGGCCGGGGCGGCGACCACGAACCCGGCGGCGGCCCAGCGCGCGGTCAGCCCGGCGTGCAGCTCGGGCAGGCTGTGCAGCCCGTGGCTGTAGACCACCACGGGGAAGCGCCCGGCGGCCACGGCGTCGCCCTCCGCCGGGTACCAGACGGTCACCGGCAGGGGGCGCGCCGAGGTCGGGTCGACGGTGAACGTGCGTACGCCGACGGCGTAGGCGGCCACGGGCGCCGGACGGGCCGGCGGCGGTGTGCCGGGCGCGGCGGCACCCGCCGGGGCGCAACCGGCCAGCAGCGTCGTCATCAGTGCGGCGACCAGCCGCTTTGTCCCCACGGATCCACGGTAGGTGCCCGGCGGCCCGCAGCGGTCCCGCCGTCCGGACCGGACGCCCTCACCACCCGGCCGGATCGTCTCCACCGGCCGGCTCGACCTGACCCCGGGACGCGCGCCGGGGACGGCGGCGGACAACCGGTGTCGCTAGGGTCACCGCCATGCCTGAGAACCGCACAGACCCGAGCGGCAACACCGAGGCGTTCCGCGCCTACGCCCACACCGCCGAGCCCGAGGCCCCGGCCGGCGCGTCCCGGACGCCGCTGCTCGTCGGCGCGGCGGCGGTCGCGGTCGTGCTGGTCGCCCTCCTCGTCTGGCTCGCGCTGGGCTGACCGGCGTGGAGCCGCCTGGAGGCCCGGCGCCGGGCGCGGGGGAGCCGCGGACGGGAAGCCCGGAGCCGGGCGTGGGGGAGCCGCCGACGGGAAGCCCGGAGTCGGCGGCGGGCCCGGGGCGCGTTCCGGGGCGGTGGCGGAGGCTCCGCTCCGGTCTTCGCGGCATCCACCGGGGCAGTGCCGCCCTCGGCCTGGTGCTGCTGCTCGCGGGGCTGGCGTACGCGGTGGCCATTGGGGCGTACAAGTGGCACCTGCACACCAAGGCGGAGCGGCTGCGGGCGGACGGCGTCCCGGTACTGGCGACCGTGAGCGACCGCCGCGACACCGTCGGACGCGGCGGCGGCACCGACACCGTCCAGGTCTGGTACGAGTACGGCGGCGTCCAGCACAACGAGCGCATCCTCTGCGGCTCGGCCGGCGGCTGTGTCGAGGAGCCTCCGGAGGAGATGATGCTCTGGGTCGATCCGGAGCAGCCGGCGGAGTTCGTGGCCGCCAACGGCAACACCGATGACTCGGTCTTCTTCCTCAACTCCTGGGGCGGCATCCCGTTCGGGCTGCTGGGCGCGGCGTTGGGCGGGGGTTTCCTCTTCGCGGCCCTCGTTCCGACCGGGATGTTCGACCGGCCCGCCCCCGCACCACCCCGGCGGGGCCGGGGGCGCGACCGCGTCCGGCGCACCCGGGCCGCCAGGCGACGCGGAAAGGCCCGCCGCTGAGCCGGCGTGGGTGACGGTCCGGGCGGTCAGCCAGCGGTCTCGATGACGGCGCGGGTCTGGAGGGCGATCTCGCGTTCCTCGTCGGTGCCGACGACGCAGACGGTCACCTCGGCGCCCTCCGGCGAGACGACCCGGTCGCCGGAGCCGGCGTTGCGCTCGGGGTCCATTGCGATGCCGAGCCGGTCCAGGCCGGCCAGGGCGGCGGCGCGGACCGGGGCGGCGTGCTCGCCGACGCCGGCGGTGAAGGTGACGGCGTCCACCCGGCCGAGCAGTGCGTAGTACGCCCCCACGTAGCCGGTGATCCGCCGGCAGTAGACGTCGAAGGCGAGCGCCGCCGCCGGGTCGCCGTCCGCCCGGCGGGCGAGCACCTCGCGCATGTCGTTGGCGCCGGTCAGCCCGAGCAGGCCGCTGCGGTGGTTGAGCAGGTCGTCGATCTCGTCGACGGAGAGCCCGCCCTCGCGGCGCAGGTGGAAGATCACGGTCGGGTCCAGGTCGCCGCTGCGGGTGCCCATCACCAGGCCCTCCAGCGGGGACATCCCCATCGAGGTCGCCACGCTCCGGCCGCCGGCCACCGCGCAGGCGCTCGCGCCGTTGCCGAGGTGCAGGGTGATCGTGTTCACCTCGGCGTACGGGCGGCCGAGCAGCTCGGCGGTGCGCCGCGACACGTACGCGTGCGAGGTGCCGTGGAACCCGTAGCGCCGGATGCCGTACCGCTCGGCGGTGTCCCGCTCGATCGCGTAGGTCGCGGCGGCCTCGGGCAGGGTGGTGTGGAACGCGGTGTCGAAGACGGCGACCTGCGGCACGTCCGGCAGCGCCGCCCGGGCGACCTCGATGCCGGCCAGGTTGGCGGGGTTGTGCAGCGGCGCGAGCGGGACCAGGTCGCGGATCGCGGCCAGCACCTCGTCGTCGATCAGCACCGGCTCGCCGAACCGCTTCCCGCCGTGCACGACCCGGTGCCCGACGGCGGCCAGCCCGGTGAGGTCCAGCCCGTCGAGGATGCCCCGGACGGCAGTCTCGTGGTCGGCCGGACCGCCGCCGGCCTCGCCGACCCGTTCCACGGTGCCCTTGTCGACCACCCGGTCGCCGTCGAAGAGCCGGTACTTCACCGACGACGACCCGCAGTTGAGGACGAGGACGCGACCGGCCGGGCGCTCCTGCGGGGCGGCGGGACCGCTCATGACGACTCCTCGGTGGCCGCGGCCTGGATGGCGGTGATCGCCACGGTGTTGACGATGTCCGGCACGGTGGCGCCCCGGGACAGGTCGTTGACCGGCCGGCGCAGGCCCTGCATCACCGGCCCGACGGCCACCGCCCCGGCGGAGCGCTGCACCGCCTTGTACGTGTTGTTGCCGGTGTTGAGGTCCGGGAAGATGAAGACCGTGGCCCGGCCGGCGACGTCGCTGCCGGGCAGCTTCGTCGCCGCCACGGCCGGGTCGATGGCCGCGTCGTACTGGATGGGCCCCTCGACGAGCAGGTCGGGCCGGCGCTCGCGGACCAGCTTGGTGGCCGCCGCGACCTTCTCCACGTCGGCGCCCGCCCCCGAACTGCCGGTGGAGTAGGAGAGCATCGCGACCCGGGGCTCGATGCCGAACCGGGCGGCGGTGTCGGCCGAGGAGATGGCGATGTCGGCGAGCTGGGCGGCGTCCGGGTCGGGGTTGACGGCGCAGTCGCCGTAGACCAGCACCCGGTCGGCGAGCAGCATGAAGAAGACGCTGGACGCCACCGAGACGCCCGGCACGTTCCGGATGATCTCGAATGCGGGACGGATGGTGGCGGCGGTGGTGTGCGTCGCGCCGGAGACCATCCCGTCGGCGTGCCCCGTCTGGACCATCAGCGTGCCGAAGTAGTTCGGCTGGGCGACGATGTCGTGGGCCAGGTCGGGGGTCATGCCGCGGTGCGCGCGAAGCTCGGCGTACGTGGCGGCGAACTCGTCGCGCCACTCGCTGGCGACGGGGTCGACCACCTGGGCGCCGGTGATGTCGATGCCCAGCTCGCGGGTGCGCCGGGCGACGTCGTCGGGGCGGCCGAGCAGGGTGATGTCGGCGACGCCCCGGCGCAGCAGGATTTCCGTGGCCCGCAGGATCCGTTCCTCCGCCCCCTCCGGCAGCACGAGGTGCCGGCGCCGGGCCCGGGCGCGGTCGATCAGATCGTACTCGAACATCAGCGGGGTGACCCGCTCGGAGCGGCTGACCCGCAGCCGGCGGGCCAGGTCGTCGGTGTCCACGCAGCGCTCGAACGCGCCGAGCGCGGCCTCCACCTTGCGCGGGTTGGCCGCGCTGGGTCGCCCCTCGATCCGGCTGGAGGCGGCCACGGTGTCGTAGCTGTCGCTGGGCACGGAGAGCACCGCGAGCCCGGTGTTGAGGCCCTCGACCAGCCGCATCGCGCGCGGGTCGGGCTGCTCGCCGAGGGTCAGCACCAGCCCCGAGACGGAGACCTGCCCGGCCACGTGCGCGGCGCTCGCCGCCACCAGCAGGTCGGACCGGTCGCCGGGGGTGATCACCAGGGCGCCCTCGGTCAGGTGGTCCAGCAGCGTCGGCACGTGCGCGGCCCCGACCACGTAGTCGAGCACGTCGCGGCTGAGCGCGTCGTCGTCACCGGCGAGCAGGGTGGCGCCGAGCGCCGCCGCCACCTCGGCCACCGTCGGCGCCGACACGGTCGGCACCTCCGGGATGGCGTACGTGGGCACGGGCAGCTCGGGCAGCGTCATCGGGCCGGGAACCCGGTTGGCGATCACCGCCAGCACCGTCGCCCCCAGGTCCTCCAGATCGTGGTACGCCCCGCGCGCGGCGGCCGCGATCGCCGCCGGCTCCTGCCCGAAGCCGTCGACGACGGGCACCACCACGCTGCCGAACTCGGTGGCCAGCCGGGCGTTGAAGGCCAGTTCGCGGGGGCCGGCCCCGTCGCCGCCGTCGGCGAAGTCGCTGCCGACCACGACCACGGCGGGGCAGCGCCGCTCGACCTCCCGGTAACGCTCGACGATGCCGGCGATGAGCTGCTCCCGCCGCCCGTCGGCGACCAGCGCGGTCGCCTCGGCGTAGCTGGTGCCGCTCAGGTCGGCCAGCGGAAGCTCGATCCGGTAGCGGTCACTGAGCAAAGCGAGGATCGGGTCGGGGCCGTGCCCCCGGACCAGCGGCCGGAACGCGCCGATCCGCTCGACCTGCCGGGACAACAACTCGGCCAGGCCGAGGGCGATGGTCGACTTCCCGCCGCCCGAACCCACGCTGGTCACGTACACGCTCCGGGCCACGCCCCCACGCTACAAGATCGTGCAGGTGCCCGCCGAGATCCAAACCCTGAGCAGGCAGGATCCTCGTCTCACTCCGTCGGCGGGGTGGCCGGTACCGACGCCGGCGTTCCTAGACTCGCTACCCATGCCCGACCCTTCCGCCGCAGCTCAGGCGGCCTCTGACAGCCCGACCGTCGTCCAGGCGACGGCTGTCGGGCCAGCCGTCGTGCCGGCCGGTGCCGACGCCCCGACGGTCGCCCAGGCACCGGTCGAGGCACCGACGGCGCCGCTGTCGGCGGTGGACGCTCCAACGGTCGGCCCGGCGGCGGACGTTCCGGCGGTCGGCCCGGCGGCGGACGCTCCGGCGGCGGACGCTCCGGCGGTCGGGTCGGCGGCCGACGCCCCGACCGCCGTCCACGCCGTCGCGCCCCCGCTCGCGCCGGTCTTCGTCGACCCGAGCGGGCGACGCCGGCGGCGCTGGCAGCGGCTCGCGTACGCCCTCGGGTCGGTCGGCGTGGCGTACACCGTCCTGGTCGGGGCGAGCTTCGCCGGGGGACCGGTGAGCCCGGAGAACGTCCTGCCCTTCGTCGAGTCCACCCGACGACCCTGGAGCCCGCCTCCGGCGCCCGCCAGCACGCCCGCCCCTGAGCCGACCGTCGGGCGGCCCGCGCCGGTCGTGCCCG
>NZ_WAAS01000346.1:0-5806 GCF_008806585.1 Micromonospora sp. AMSO12t | reverse complement strand
CACGCCGACCCCGTCCCGCCCGAGCCGGACGCCGTCGGCGACCCCCTCGGCGACGCCCTCGCGTACGCCCACCTCGATCGCGCCGTCGGCCCCCGCCATGACCGCCCGCTACCGGACCGTCTCGACGAGGCTGCTCGGCTTCACCGGCGAGGTGGTCGTCGACAATCCCGGCAGCGCGGCGGTGGACGGCTGGACGGTGGTCGTCACGCTGGCCGAGGGCGGCTCCCTGACCGACGTCAGCGGGGCGGAGCACCGGCGCGACGGGCAGGTCGTCACCTTCACCGGGCCGCCCGTGCCGCCCGGCCGCTCGCGGACCTTCACGTTCGCCGTGCGCGACGTCGACCAGCTCACCAGGGCGCCCGAGGACTGCTCGATGGGCGACGACCCCTGCGCGGGCCTCTGACGCCGTCGCGCGTCCCCGTGGTGCCGGGCCGCGCTGTTAGGATGGGCGCGAGTGATCAGGACAGGGAGACCAGACGTGGCGGGTGACGACGACATCTCCGGGTGACACCGGAAGTGCCCGGCCAGCGGCAGGCGTTCGACCGCCGCCGTGGCCGTGGTCCGTCGTCTTCGAATCCCGTCCCCAGGGCGCCCGGCGCGCCCACGTCACCCCGAGGGTCTCCGCATGTCTGACGCGTTCATCATCTGTTCCCGCCTCTCCTTCTCCTGGCCGGACGACACCCCGGTCTTCGAGGGGCTGTCCTGCACGGTGGGCGCCGGCCGCACCGGCCTCGTCGCGCCGAACGGCGCCGGCAAGACCACGCTGCTCAAGCTGATCGCCGGCGAGTACCAGCCGACCGGCGGCTCCGTGACCGTCGACGGGGTGCTCGGCTACCTCCCGCAGAGCCTTCCGCTGGCCGGCGACCTGACCGTTGCCGAGGTCATGGGGATCGCGCCGGTGCTCGGGGCGCTGCACGCCATCGAGGCCGGGGACGCCGACGAGGAGCACTTCAGCACGATCGGCAACGACTGGGACATCGAGGAGCGCACCCGCGCCCAACTGGACCGGCTCGGCCTCGACGACGTGTCCCTCGACCGGCCCCTGCACACCCTCAGCGGCGGCCAGGTCGTCTCCCTGGGCCTGGCGGCGCAACTGCTGCGGCGGCCCGACATCCTGCTCCTCGACGAGCCCACCAACAACCTGGACCTCGACGCCCGCCGCAAGCTGTACGCCGTGCTGGAGGACTGGAACGGTTGCCTGCTGCTGGTCAGCCACGACCGGGCGCTGCTGGACCGGATGGACCGCATCCTCGAACTCGACCGGAGCGAGGTCCGCTCCTACGGCGGCAACTTCACCGCGTACGAGGAGGCGGTGCGCGCCGAGCGGGAGGTCGCGGAGAAGAACGTCCGCCACGCCGAGCAGGAGGTCAAGCGGGAGAAGCGGGAGATGCAGCAGGCGCGCGAACGGGCCGAGCGCCGGGCCGGCAACGCCGCCCGCAACCTGAAGAGCGCCGGCCTGCCGAAGATCTTCGCCGGCACCATGAAGCGGGGCGCCCAGGAGTCGGCGGGCCGGTCGAACGAGACGCACGCCGCGCGGGTCGGCGACGCCAAGGCCCGGCTCGACGAGGCGGGCCGTGCCCTGCGCGACGAGCAGCGGATCACGCTGGAACTGCCCGGCACCAGCCTTCCGGCCGGTCGTACGGTCTTCCACGGCGAGGGGATGCAGGTCCGCTACGGCGGGCGCGCCCTGTTCGCCGGTGCCGGCGTGGACCTCACGATCCGGGGGCCCGAACGGATCGCGCTCACCGGTCCGAACGGCGCCGGCAAGTCCACCCTGCTGCGTGTGGTCAGCGGCGACGTGCAACCGGAGGGCGGCCGGACCAGGCGGGCCGACGGCCGGATCGCCTACCTGTCCCAGCGGCTGGACCTGCTGGACCTCGACCGCACGGTCGCGGAGAGCCTGGCCGCGTACGCGCCCGCGATGCCGGAGGCGCAGCGGATGACCCTGCTCGCCCGCTTCCTGTTCCGGGGCTCCCGCGCCCACCTCCCGGTCGGGGCGCTCTCCGGCGGCGAGCGGCTCCGCGCCACCCTGGCCTGCGTGCTGTTCGCCGAACCGGCGCCGCAGTTGCTCCTGCTCGACGAGCCGACCAACAACCTGGACCTGGTCAGCGTCGGCCAGCTGGAGAGCGCGCTCGACGCGTACGAGGGTGCGTTCGTGGTGATCAGCCACGACGAACGGTTCCTCGCGGCGATCGGCGTGGACCGCTGGCTGCGGCTCGCCGACGGCCGGCTGCGGGAGACCGGCGCCCCCGCCGGCCTCGCGCCGGAGTCGTGACCGGGGGCCGTCAGCCGATGCGGTACTGGTCGCCGTAGACGGCGAACACCAGCGGCGTGTTCAGGTCGAAGTTGCCGTTGTTGAGGAAGACCCGCTGCGCGGTGTCCACGCGGGAGGTGTCCGAGTGGGCGGGTTCCTTCCTCATCTCGGCGACCCGCTCGTCGAGGAAGGCGTGCAGCCAGGTCCGCTCGTCGCCGCCCTGGGCCGGGGGCTTTGCCCGGGCCAGGGCGCGGCTGCGGATCGCCCGCATGCCCTCGTAGCCGTGCATCACCGCCGCGTCGTAGTAGGCGAACTGCCCGAGCGCCCGTACGCCGTCGGTCTTGCCGTCGCGGACCGAGGGGTTGAAGTAGACGCGGTCCCGCTCGGCCTCCTGCGCGGCCCGGAACACGGGGTCGGCGGCGGCGGTGCGCCAGTCGCGGGGGAAGTACGGGTCGAGGCCGGCGTGCGAGTCGCTGCCGTCGACGGCGCGCAGCGCGGGCAGGTAGCCGGCCAGCACGTTGCCGGGCTTGGTCCGCGTGTACGCCTCCACGAGTTCGAGCATGTCGCCGGTGCCGGAGCAGAAGCCGATGATGCCGGCGGTGTAGCCCCGCCCGTCGCCGATGTCCTCGATGTAGGAGAACTGCGCGCGCCAGTCGAGCGAGGAGTTCTCCGCCGCCGACACGAGCTGCATGGCGACGTCCTTCTTGGCCGGATCGTCGAGGGCAGCGCCGGCCGGCGCGGACGGGGTGGGCGTGGCGCCGCCGCCGGGCAGGGTCCACCGCTGGTTGGCGGTGCCGGAGCAGCTCCAGATCTGCAACCGGGCACCGTTGGCCGTGCTCCAGTCCGTGACGTCGAGGCACTTGCCCGAGCCGGTGTTGACCAGCGTGCCGTTGCTGGCGGTCCACTTCTGTGCGCCGGTGCCGTTGCAGTCGTACAGCTGCACCTTGGCGCCGTTGGCGGTCGACGCGGCGGTGACGTCCAGGCACCTGCCGAGTGCGCGGACCGATCCGTCGGCGTTGCCGACCGTCCAGACCTGGGCCGCGGTGCCGTTGCAGTCCCAGAGTTGGATCGGCGTGCCGTTGGCCGGGTTGGCCCCGGCGACGTCGACGCACTTCCCGCCGAGGCCGGTGACGGGCCCGGCCGCCGCGGCGCTGGCCGAGGGCAGGCCGTAGCCGATCGCGGCGACGGTGACGGCGAGGGCGCCCGAGAGCTGGGCGACGGTCCGCTTGCGAGGCATGGCGCTCCTCGGGTGGGATGGCGGCGCGCCGCCTCCGGTCGGTGGGCCAGCGGCCCCGTGGGATGGCCGGACGGCCACCAGGAACTTCAGGAAACTGTATTTACAAATAGCAGTGTGTCGATTGGCTGTCAAACGTCGAGGCCGGTCACCTCTGGGGCAGGTGGCACCCGACGTGGCACGATGCGGGGTGGGCCCGAGCAGGGGAGGCGGCAGTGTCGATGCCCGTTGCCGAGCTGAGTGAGCTGCGACGTCGCCTGTCGCGGGTGATCCTCGTCCATGTCGCGCTCTCGGTCGGGTTCGCGCTGCTCGCGGCGGGCGGCGTGTCGTCGCCCGCCGGGCGGGCGGGGGCGTTCGCCGTGCCGTGGCTGGTGATCGGGGCCGCCGGCGGGCTCGGTGCGTCGCTCATCGCCGCCGCCGCGTGGCAGCTGCGCGCGGGCCTCACGACGGGGCGGCCGCCGGGGAGCCGGTGGGCCGTGCGGTGGGAGGCGTCGGCCCGCCTGGCCACGGCGACACCGGCGGCGGTGGCGCTTGCCGCCGGTGTCGCCGTGGCGCCGGCCGGGTCGGAGCGGGGATTCGTGATCGGGGTGGACGCGGCCCTCGCCGGCGCGCTCGCGCTGTTCGCGCTGGCGGCCGGCGACGTTCGCCGGGCAGCCCGTTCGGCGGAGCGGGCCGCCGCGTCGCCGGTATGACGATTCCGTTATGCCGCATATCGGCGACCCCCGCTCTAGCATTCACGTACATCGATGACCGGCGGTGGCACGCCGCCGGACAACCCCAGGGAGTGCGTGTATGTTCCGACGACAACTGCTGCACGCGGCGACCGCCGCGCTGGCGGCGGTGCTGGCCGCAACCGGAATGCAGGTTGCCACCGGCGCGAGCGCGTCCGCCGCCGACACGGGCGCGTCCGCCGCCCGGACCGTCTACTACGACGCGAGCCGGGCCGGCGAGTTCCGCACCAACTTCGACCAGGCCGCGGCCATCTGGAACAGCCGGGTCAGCAACGTCCAGCTGGTCGCCCGTACGCCGGGCAACGTCACCATCTACGTCGACAGCGGCTGGCCGCGCGCGCAGGTCACCAGCCTCGGCGCCGGCCGGGTCTGGATGGGCTGGACCGCCGTCAACCAGGGCTACAACCGCACCCGCATCGCCACCCACGAGCTCGGCCACATCCTCGGCCTGCCCGACCGGCGTACCGGACTCTGCTCCGACCTGATGTCCGGCAGCAGCGCGCCGGTCTCCTGCACCAACGCCAACCCGAGCGCCGCCGAGGCGTCCCGGGTGAACCAGCTCTTCGCGGGCGGCCTGGCCGCGTCGGAGGTGCCCACCGGGACGTTCACGTGGAACGACACCGACGACATCTCGCCGCAGGTGGTCAACGGCCGGCCGGCGAGTGAGAACTACCCGTGGATGGTGTACGTCTCCGGCTGCACCGGCACCCTGATCAAGGCCAACTGGGCGGTCACCGCCAAGCACTGCGGTACCCCCTCCTCGGTGCGGGTCGGCAGCGTCAACCGCAGCAGCGGCGGCACCGTCGTCTCGGTGACCCGGGCGGTCAACCACCCGAGCGTCGACGTGAAGCTGCTCCAGCTGTCCAGCTCGGTCAGCTACGCCCCGGCGCCGATCCCGACCACCTCCGGCGCGGTCGGCACCGCCACCCGGATCATCGGCTGGGGCCAGACCTGTGCTCCCCGGGGCTGCGGCAGCGCCCCGACGGTCGCGAACGAGCTGGACACCTCGATCGTGGCGGACAGCCGCTGCCTCGGCATCAACGGCCCGTACGAGATCTGCACCAACAACACCAACGGCAACGCGGGCGCCTGCTACGGCGACTCGGGCGGCCCGCAGGTGCGCCGGATCAACGGGGCGTGGGCCCTGATCGGCGCCACCAGCCGGGCCGGCAACAACAACTCCACCTGCGCCACCGGCCCGTCCATCTACGTGGACCTGCCGTCCATCCGGTCCTGGATCAACACCCAGGTCGGCGGCCTGCCGGCCTGACCCACCCCGCTACGGGGGACGCCGCGTGCGGCGTCCCCCGTAGCGTCGTCACCCCGGTCGTACCGCCGGGGCGTCACGCGGCGACCACCCGGAGTGCGGTACGGTGCCTGGCACATCGACCCCTTTCCGAGGTGAACCATGCGTGTCGTGGCTGCGCTCGCCCTGACCCTGGCGCTCGCTCCCGCGCCGACGCCGACGGCCTCCGGCGGGCCGGTCGGTGACCTGCTCGGCGGCGTCGGGCGGGTCGTCGACGACCTGCTCAAGGGGGGTGGCCGGGCCACCCCGGGGACCTCCCCGACGCCCGTGCCGTCCAGCTC
>NZ_WAAS01000345.1:0-5814 GCF_008806585.1 Micromonospora sp. AMSO12t | reverse complement strand
CCGACCCGGGCCCGCCGCCCCCGACGACGAGCCCTGGTCCGGCGGGGACGTGTCCCCGCGCTCCGCCGGGTGCCGGGTGCGGAGCGCGGGGACCCCCCGTCACGGCTACTGCAGGAACGCCCCGAGGGGCGAGAGCAGCAACCGACCGAGCGCCGCGGCGGTGTCGTCCAGCCGCGCGCGCTCGCACTCGTGGGCGGCCGGGTCGTGCCGGCACCGCCAGATCTTCTGCGCGTTGCGCCAGGCGACGTCGCGGGTGTACTCGACCAGTTCCCCCTGGTACCAGTCGTCGATGTCGCCGTTGAGCATGTCGATGAGCAGCTGCCACCGCTCCAGGTAGCCGCGCCGCAGACCGGGGATCTTGTCCGCGAAGATCTTGTTGATCTCCAGGTAGTCGCGGTGCTGGTCGGTACCGTCAACCGGCTCCGACTCCAGGCTGTCGAACGTGGTCACCAACGCGAACGGCAGGTCGAAGTTGATGTGCGCGTTCACCCCGGCGGCCGCCGACGGCAGCGGGCGGGCGTCCGGCCCGCGCATCCGCTGGAACAGGCAGGCCCAGGCCTTCGGCGTACCCGGGCTGGAGTCGGTCCACAGCCGCATCGCGTCGAAGTAGCGGGCCGCGAACTCCACGTCGAGCCGGGACAGGAACACCGGGTCGGAGAACCGGTCGTCGTAGAGCCCGTTCAGCACGCTCTCGGTGATCGTCAGGTACAGCCGGTTGAAGTCGGCCAGCGGGCAGCTCGCCTCCAGCGGAGGCAGCCGGACCAGCATGTCCTGGAGCTTGGTGAGGTGGTCGACCACCGCCGGCACGTCGGCCGGATGGTCGGCGAGCAGATCGACGATGTCCCGATGCACGGGCCCCCACACCGGTTCCGTCATCTCTCCTCCACAGTGGTTCCCCCGGCACCCCCGTGCCGTCGGCGACGCAGCACAGCCTGCCAGCCGGCGATGGCCGGCCGGATCAGTAGAACGACGTATCCGCGCCGCGCGTCAGCCGGGCCGGTTGCGTAGGAAGATCGCGCTGGCCTGCACCCGGGTACGGACCTGGAGCTTGTCGAAGATGTGCGAGACGTGCACGCCGATGGTGCGCTCGCTGATGAACAGCCGCTGGCCGATCTCCCGGTTGGTGAGCCCCTCGGCGACGGCGGCGAGGACCTCCCGCTCCCGGGCCGTCAGCGCCGCCAGCTCGTCGCCGTCCGCCCCGGCGGCCGGAGCGCCGGTGGCCGGACGTTCCTCCAGCGACACCCGCGCCCGACCGGCGAGGGTACGGATCTCCGAGGTCAGCGGCACCGCGCCGAGCCCCTGCGCCACCTCGTACGCCTGGCGCAGCAGCTTGCCCGCGGTGGCGCTGCGGCTGCGCCGGGCCAGCAGCGCCTCCGCCTGCCGCAGCCGCGAGTAGGCCGCCGGGTAGGGGTGGTGACGGCGGTCCCACTGCGCCACCGAGCGGGCCCACAGCTCCGGGTCGCTGCTCTCCAGGCGGCTCACCTCGGCGGCGCACAGCGCCAGGAAGCCGTCCACCACGTCGCGTACCGGGCGGGCGGCGTGCTCGCTCTTGCGGGCGACCCGGTCGGCCACCTCCCGCAGCCGCCGCACCGCCGTCGGGTCGACGGCCACGGCGCGGCCGGCGTGCGCCTCGGCCTCGGCCCGCAGGCCGTGCCACACCAGCGCGGCGAGGATCCCCACGTCGTCGGAGCGGCTCTCGGTCAGGCCGCGCTGCACCGCCTGCCGGGCCAGGTCGTGCCGGCCCTGCCACATGGCCAGCCCCGCCCGCAGGGTGAGCAGCGGGATCACGTGCCGCGCCCCGCCGCCGGCGAGCATCGTGGCCACCGCGTCCAGGTCGCGGTCGGCGGCCTCGACGTCGCCGTAGCCCACCGACAGCCGGCAGCGCGCCAGCAGCAGCTCCACCGCGTCCGCGCCGGAGGGGCGGTGCCGCAACGCCGCCGCGACCACCTTCTCCGCCTCGGCCCACTGTCCGACGCGGAACAGCCCGTTGGTGGCGATGGCCAGCAGCCGGGTCTCGTACGTGCGGCCCAGGCCGAGCTCGGCCATCCGCTCGGCGCCCCGGCGGGCCACCACGACGCCCTCCTCCAGGACGTTGAGCGGGCCGGTCAGCAGCTCGGCCAGGTGCAGGTACGCGCACGCCACGTCCTCCGGGCGACCGGAACGCTCGGCGGTCTCCAGCGCGCGGCGCATCACCGCCAGCCCGGCGTCCGGGTCCTCCAGGTACGCCTCGGAGAAGCCGAGCGCGGCGCTGGCCAGCACCACCTCCGACGTGGAGCCCGGCACCTCGGCGGACAGCTCCAGCGCCTCCCGGGCCCGCCGGCCGGCGTCGGCGTACCGGCCGAGGTGCAGCAGCAGCTCGGCCAGGTGCGCCGCGGCCGTGGCCCGCTCCCGGGGCGTGCAGTCGGCGGCCTCCAGGGCCAGCTGGTACTCCGCCTCGGCCGGCGCCGAGCGGCCGGCGGCGGCCAGGTAGCGGGCCCGGCGGATGCGCAGCGCGCAGGCCGACGGGTCGGCGTCGGCGGCGGCCAGCTCCTCGATCAGCGTCAGCGCCCGGGCGTGCTCGCCGCAGTGGTGGGCGGCCTCGGCGGCGTGCCTGAGCAGCGTGACCCGGTCCACCTCCGGCGGTGCGACGCCCGGCGCGGCGGCCAGCTGCAACGCGACCGACCAGTGCCGGTGCGCCTCGGCCCAGCCGTGCAGCCGCTCGGCCTCCCGGGCCGCGGCCATCGCCGCCGGCAACGCCCGCGCCGGCTCGCCGGCCAGTCGCCAGTGGTGCGCCAGGCGCGCCTGGTGCAGCTCCGCCGGGGCCGCGGTGAGCGCCTCGGCGTAGCGGCGGTGCAGGGCGGCCCGCTCGGCCGTCAGCAGCTCGTGCTCCAGCACCTCGGCGACCAGCCGGTGCCGCAGCCGGTAGCCGTCGTCCGCGCTCACCAGCAGCCGGTGGGCGACCGCCGCCCGAGCCGCCTCGATCAGCTCGTCCTCGGGCAGCCGCACCACCCGGGCCAGCAGCCAGTGCCCCACCGGCTCGACGCCGGCCGCCACCGCGTGCACCACGGCGTGCGCGTGCTGCGGCAGCGCGTCCACCCGGGCCAGGAAGATCTCGCGCAGCGTGTCGGAGAGCTCGTCCCGCCCGTCGCGCAGGTCGCGGGCCAGCTCCTCCACCACGAACGGGTTGCCGCCGCTGCGCCGCCACACCAGCTCCGCCGCCTCCGGGGTCAGTGCGCGGCCGACCACGGCGGTGGCGAGCCGGTCGGTGCCGGCCCGGTCCAGCGGGGCCAGGTCGAGCACCCGCACCGTACGCAGCCGGCGCAGCTCGGTGAGCACGCGGCGCAGCGGGTGCGCGCCCTGCAACGACTCCGCCCGCACCGCCGCGAGCACCGACAACTGGAGGTCGCCCAACCCGGCCAGCAGGTAGAGCAGCAGCTGGCGGGTGCTGCGGTCGACCCACTGGAGGTCGTCCAGGACGAGCACCAGCCGGCGCCCCTCGGCGATCAGGTGCAGCCCCCGCGAGACCCGCTCCAGCAGCGCCCCGGCGCCGTCCGGGCCGGCGGTCTCCTCGGCGAACACCCCGAGGAGGTCACGGACCGCCGAGGACGTCCGGGCCTGGGCACCGGTCAGTTCGGCGTCGAGGCGGCGCAGCGCCTGGAGCAGCGGGTGCAGGGGCGAGGCGTCGCCGATGTCCAGACAGGAGCCGGTGAGCACCAGGGCCCCGGCGTCGCGCAGCCGGGTGCCCACCTCGCGCAGCAGCCGGGTCTTGCCGACGCCGCTCTCGCCGGTGAGAAAGACGGCGGCGGTGTTCCCCTGCGTGACGTCGTCGAGCAGCACGGATCGTACCGTCGTCACCAGGTCGGCCCGGCCGACGAGTGGTGCGGTGTCCACGTCGCTGGCCATGGCACGCAGCCTAGTCAAGTGCCCCCGCACCGTTCTACGGGTCTTTCGCGCCTGTGGTACTCCTCGCGTCGAGATCGCGACCGACGGTTGCGCAGGGTGGACATACGTCGTTCGGCAGATCCCCCGTCGGCCCATCGGTGACAGTGTCCGAGGCGTCGTCAGCACCGTGGGGAAGGCGGGTGCGATGCCCATGGCCACCATCGTCGCCGGTTCGCAGCGGTCCACCTCGGCAGGCTGGCCGGTACCGGAGGAGAAACGCCTCGTCACCGTGCTGTTCGTCGACATCGTCGGGTCGACCGCGCTCGTCGAGCGGCTCGACCCCGAGGACGTGCGGATCCTGCAACGGGCCTACTTCGACACCGTGGGCGGGGTGCTGCGCCGGTGGCACGGGGTGGTCGAGAAGTACGTCGGCGACGCGGTGATGGCCCTGTTCGGGGCCCGCCGGTCCGACGGCTTCGACGCGTACCGGGCGGTGCGGGCGGCGCTGGAGATCCAGGGGGCCCTCGACCGGCGACCGCCGCCCGGCGCGCCGCGCCTCCGGGTCCGGGCCGGGGTGGCCACCGGTGAGGCGCTGGTGGACCTCGCCGCGGCGCGCGACGGCGGGCACGGCGTCGCCAGCGGCGCGGTGATCACCACCGCCGCGCGGTTGCAGGAGTACGCCCCGCCGGGCGGGGTGGCGCTCTGCGCGGCCACCCACCGCGCCACCGTGGGGCTGGTCGACCAGCGCCGCGTACCGCCGGTGGCCCTGGCCGGCAAGGCGCTGCCGGTCGACGTGTGGCACGCCACCGGCACCACCCGACAGGCCCCGACCCGGCACGAGGGGCCGCTGGTCGGGCGGCGACGGGAACTGGCCGCCGCCCGGGACCTGATCGTCCGGGCCGTGCGGGGCCGCGACCCGCGCTGGCTGTCGCTGGTCGGTCCCGCCGGCAGCGGGCGCAGCCGGCTGCTGCACGAGCTGACCCGGGCGGTACGGACCGTGGACGGGGTGCCGGTGCGCTGGTGCGTCGCGCACTGCCCGCCGTACCCGCAGCCCCTGGCGCCCGTCGCGGACCTGGTGCGCGGGCTCGCCGGCCTCCGCGCCGGTGAGCCGCCCGCGACGGTACGGCGACGACTCACCGCCGCCCTCACGGACCTGGTGCCGCCCGCCGGCCTGACCGAGGCGGTGTACGCGCTGGAGGCGCTGCTGGGCACGCCGGACGGCTCCGGCGACGCGGCGCGGGGCGCCGAGGTGGCGCGGGAGGCGCTGCTGGGGCTCGCGGCCCGGCAGCCGGTGATGGTGGCGGTGGACGACCTCGACCGGGCCACCGCGACGCTGCACCGCTTCCTGCACCGGCTCTTCGCGGCGGCCACCGCGCGGTCGCTGCCGCTGGTGGTGGTGACCCTGCACCGTGCCGAGTGGACGGGCGCGCTGCCCGGCCCGCGGGACCGTCGGCACCGGTTGGCGGTGCCGCCGCTGCGCCCGGTGGAGACCGGACGGCTGCTGCGGCACCTGCTCGGCCGGGCCGACCGGCCGACGGCGGCGGCGATCACCCGGCTCCTGCCGCTGGTCGGCGGCAACCCGGGGCGGGCCGTCGCGTACGTGGCGTCGCCGGACGCGGCGCGGTCCGTGCCGGAGGCGGTGCGCCGGGAGGTCGACGCCCGGCTGGACCGCCTGGACGGGGCGCGGCGGGCCGTGCTGATGGCCGTCGCGACCGTCGGCGCGGGGATCACCGCCGCGACGGTGGCGCGCCTGCTCGACTGGGCTCCCGGGCGGGCCGCCCCGGTGCTGCGCGCCCTGGCCGCGACGGGTCTGCTGGTCACCCGCCCCGACGGCCGGTACGCCGTCGCCGACGCGGTGGTCCGCGAGGTCGCGTACGCCCGGCTGCCGAGGGCGGCGCGGGCCGCGTTCGCCCGCCGGGCCGGGCGGCCGGCGGAGTCGGACGCCCCTTCGGT
>NZ_WAAS01000344.1:0-5828 GCF_008806585.1 Micromonospora sp. AMSO12t | reverse complement strand
TGCACGGGCGCGCGGCGGGTCACGGCAGCACCCCGGGCAGCTCGACCCGGAAGCGGGCACCCCCGCCGGGGCGGTCGCCCGCGCCGGCCCGCCCCCGGTGCGCGGCGGCGTGCTGCGCGACGATGGCCAGCCCGAGCCCGGTGCCGTCGCCGTCGCCACGCGAGTGCGCGGCCCGGCCACGGACGAAACGGTCGAAGATGGGGTCACGGTCCTCCGGCGGCACGCCCGGCCCCTCGTCGTCGACCTCCACGATCCCCGTCCCGTTCCGCTGCGACAGCCGCACGGCCACCGGCCCGCCGCCGTGGCGCAGCGCGTTGTCGACCAGGTTGGCCAGGATCTGCTCGACCCGACGCTCGTCGACCAGCCAGGTGGGCGGGACACCCGCGCCGACCCGGACGAGCGTGGCCGGCAGCCCACGGACCTGACAGGCGCGGCGGGCCAGCGCCGCCACGTCGACCGGCGCCCGGTCCACCGGTTGGTCGCTGCGGGCCAGCTGGATGAGGTCGTCAACCAGCTGCTGGAACCGGGTGATCTCGTCGGCCACGAGGCCGGCGGCGGTGGCGGTGCGCTCGTCGAGATGGGCCCGGCGACGGGCCAGGACGCTGGCCGCGGCCGAGAGGGTCTGCAACGGCGAGCGCAGCTCGTGGCTGACGTCGGCGGCGAAGCGCCGGTCCCGCTCGATACGCCGGGAGAGCTGGTCGACCATGTGGTTGAAGGACGTGGAGAGCCGGGTGAGGTCGGGGTCGGTGGTCGCGGCGAGCCGGGCGGAGAAGTTGCCCGCCGCGATCTCCTGCGCGGCGTCGGCCACCGCCGTCAGCGGCCGCAAACTGTGTCGGGTGGCGTACCAGCCCAGGGCGGCGCCGGACCCGGCGACCACGATGGCCACGGCGGTCAGTGCCAGCGCCAGGACCCGCAGGGTCTGGTCCAGCTCGCGCAGCGACGTCAGCTCGTAGTAGCTGGTGGACGGGGCCAGCGGCAGGCCGACGAGCAGGGTGGGCTGGCCGTTGACCCGGACCCGCTGCACGGCCGGTTCCCCGGCGTGGACGAGCTGTTGCAGGTCGACCGGGATGGCGGCGGTCAGGCCGGCGTCGGCCGTACGGGCGTACCAGTCGTCGCCGCGGTGCAGCAGCGGCCGGCGGTTGCCGCCGGTGTCGAGCGACCGCAGCACCTCCACCACGTCGGGGGCCTCCGTGTCCAGGCCGGTACGCACCACCGCCGCGTCGAAGTACGCCGCCCGCACGGCGGTGCGCTCCCGCTCGTCCAGCAGGGATCGCCTGGTCAGTTCGTACGAGACCAGCGCCATCGAGGCCGACAGCAGCAGCGCGCCGACCGCGAAACCGGCGGACACCCGGGCCCGCAGTCCGAGGCGCCTCACCGGGTCAGCTTGTAGCCGAGGCCGCGCAGGGTGACCAGGTGCCGGGGGTTGCCCGGATCGTCCTCGATCTTCTGCCGCAGCCGACCCACGTGCACGTCGACGAGCCGCTCGTCACCGGTGTCGTAGCCCCAGACCCGTTGCAGCAGCTGGTGGCGCGACAGCACCCGCCCGGCGTGCTCGGCCAGCTCGCACAGCAGCCGGAACTCGGTGCGGGTGACCGGCACCGGCTGCCCCGCCAGGCGTACCTCCCCGGCGTCCGGGCTGATCTCCAGCTGCCCGAAGGTGAGCACCGGTACGGGGTCGGGCGCCGCCCGGGCCCGGCGCCGCAGGGCCCGCAGCCGCGCCGACAGTTCCTTGATCGCCACCGGCTTGACCACGTAGTCGTCGGCCCCCGCCTCCAGTGCCGCGACGATGTCGTGGGTGTCGTCGCGGGCGCTGACCACCACGATCGGCACGTCGTCGTCGCGGCGCAGCCGCCGGATGCACTCGAAGCCGTCGAGGCCCGGCAGCATCAGGTCGACCAGTACGGTGTCGGCCGGCTCCCGGCGCTGCCGCAGCAGTCCCTCCTCGGCGGTGGCCACGCCCCGGACGCGGTAGCCCTCGTCCTCGAGCGCGAGCAGCAACGCCAGACGGATCCGGTCGTCGTCCTCGATCACCAGCACGTCCGTCATACCGGCATCATCCCCAAGGCGGCGACGGGCGCCCAACCGTGTCCGGCGTTCGACGGTTTTGTCACGCAACTGTCATACAACCGCGTGACCCGCGCCACGGGTGGCGCCGAGGGTGGTGGGGAACACCCGTGGGCCGACTGCCGTCGGCCGACCGGCCCGGCAGGAGGGACCAGATGACCGTCGCCGGTCTCCTCACCGCGCTCGCCGTCGGTCTCCTCGTCGCCGGGGCGGGCTGGTGGGTGACCCCGCGCCGGCGGGAGGTGCCGGCCTGGCTGGCCCTGGTGGCGGGGATCGTCACCGCGCTGCTCGGCGTCATCCTGGCCCGCATCGTCGGCCTCGACACCGACCGGTCGGGCGCGTGGCGCGTCGGCGTGCCGGCCGCCTCGGCCGTCGTCGGCGTCGCCCTCGTGGCGGCCACGGCCGGTCCCCGGCGCGCCGCCGCCCCGCCGCGCGGGACGGGGCCGGACCTCGACACCGCCCAGACGCCGCCGGTCGCGGGCCGGCGCGTGGCACGGCCCGACCTCCCGTGGAGGAAGACACGATGACCGTCGTACCGGACGAGCACCTGATGACGTTGATCTGCGACAGCTGCGGGGACACGACCACGGGCACCGCCTGCGTCCTGCCCGACGCCGAGGTCGTCTGGACCCTGGTGGCCGAACACGGCTGGAGCGGCTCGCCGTTCGCCACGGGCCCGCACCGCTGTCCCCGGTGCAGCCTGCCGGGTCTCGGGGGCGGGGGCGACGCCACCGGTCAGGGCGGTGCGCCGGGCGTGGACCATCTCGACGACGTCGCGGCGGTGACGGCCGCCGGGAACGTCGACGTCGACACCGCCGACGAGCTGCGGGCCGCCCTGCGGCAGGCGGTGGACGTCGGCGGACACGTGGTGGTCGACCTGACCCGGGTGCGCCTCATCGACGCCGGCGGGCTCGCGCTGCTCGTCCGGGCCCACCGCGACGCCCGGGAGCGTGGCGCCGTGCTCTGCCTGGCCGCTCCGTCCCGCTTCATCCGCACCGTGCTGCACACCATGCGGCTCGACGGGCTGTTCCCGGTCTTCGCGAGCCCGCAGGAGGCGCTCCGGCGGCTCTCCCCGGGCGGGGCAGGTGACACCGCGGGGCTGGCGGCCGTCGCCGCCGGGCCGGGTCCGCGCGGCCGCCGTGCGGCGGCGGCGACCGAGGCGTCGTCCCGCTGACCCGATCGCCGGGCCCGGGCGGCCCGGCCCGCAGACCATCGAGAGGAAGCACGCCATGCTCATCCCCTGGCCGTACCCGGACGATGGCGGGTTCCGCCCCGAGCCGCCGGGCCCCTCGCCGGACGACGAGGACGGCCGGTTGGCGGCGCTGGTCGCCCAGCGGCTGAGCAGCGACTGGACCACCCGCCGCCAGCAGATCGTGGTGACCGTGCAGAACCGCGTCGTCATCCTCGCGGGCATCGTGACCGGGCCGGAGACCCGGCGGGTGGCCGGCGAGATCGCCTGGGACGTCCGGGGCGTCGCCGACGTCTGCAACGCCCTGCGGCTCGCCGCCTCGCGCCGGTCCCGCCACTGAGCGCCCGCCCGCCGCTGAGCGCCCGCCCCTTCATCGAGCGCCCGCTCCCGACGACCGGCGCGGCGTCCGGCCGGGTGGACCCGTCCTCCCGGCCGAGGGCGGTCCCGGCGGGCCGGGGTCCCGGGGACAGGTCAGGCCGCGGGCTGGTCGACCGGGCAGGCGTACGCCGTGCGACCGCCCAGCTGCCACGTGCGCACCCGGGCGCCGCACCGCCGGCAGGTCGGCCGCTTGTAGACCCACCGCTCGTCGGGCGCCGCCGGGTCGCTGACCACCTGGCCGGCGTCGCGACCCAGCGTGAGGTACGCGACGGCGAGCTCCCACAGCCGGCTGGCCGGCGCCGGCCCGACCGCCCGGGCGTCGGGGTCGAGGCCGGCGAGAAAGAGCAGCTCCGCCCGCCAGGCGTTGCCGAGGCCCGCCCACACCGCCTGGTCGAGCAGCGCCGCGCCGACCGCGCCCCTGGCGGCGCCGAGCCGGCGTACGGCGTCCTCGCCGTCGGCGTCGGCGCGCAGCGGGTCCGGGCCGAGCGCGGCCCGCAGCGCGCGCTCGCCGTCGTCCGGGAGCGGTTCGCAGCGGATGGGCGCGATCAGGTCGTACGCGACGCCGGCGCGGGCCAGGCGCAGCCGGACGCCCTTGCGGGGCGGGACGGCCGGGTCGTCGTGGCGCAGGAACAGCCCGCGCATGCCGAGGTGCACGTGCAGGGCCGGCGCGTCGTCGACGTGGTAGAGCAGGTGCTTGCCGTACGCCTCCACCGCCCGCAACCGCCGCCCGTCGTACGGGCCGGCGTCGAGGCGACCCTGCGGGCTGGACACGGCGAGGACCTGCCCGGCGAGGGCGGCGTGCTGCTCGCGCGCGTACCGGTGGACGAGGTGGCCCTCGGGCATGCGGCCCGGGTACCCGAGGCACGGGCGCGAAAACGGCGCGTCCGGGGCGCGGGAACACCGGCGATCGGTCCGCAGTTGTCCCTTTCGTGACCGACGTTGTCCCGCACCCGCGGCTGTTCGACATCCGGCGGATCTACGTGGAGCCGGAGGCCGCCGCGCTGCCCCGCGGGCGGGCCGTGCTGGAGCGCTTTCCCGATGCGGAGCGCGTCGAGGTCGAGAGCCACTCCCGCATCCCGGAGTTGTACGGGGACGAGACGAACGTGGCCCGGTGGGTGCGGATCAAGACGGAGGCCCTGGTGCTGGGGGTCAAGAAGTCCCTGACCGCCCGCCCGAACGGCCGCTCGGCCGACTTCATCGCCCCGTCCACGGCGAACGGCTGCGCGATGGCGTGCGCCTACTGCTACGTGCCGCGCCGCAAGGGCTACAGCAACCCGGTGACGGTCTTCGCCAACATCGATCGGATCGCCGGCTACCTGCGCCGGCACGTGGGCCGGCAGGGCGTCAAAAGTGAGCCGAACCAGTGCGACCCCGCCGCCTGGGTCTACGACATCGGCGAGAACTCCGACTGCTCGCTGGACGCCCGCGTCTCCGACAACGTCCGGGACCTGGTGACGCTGTTCCGGGGTCTGCCCACGGCGAAGGCCACGTTCGCCACGAAGCACGTCAACCGTGACCTGCTCGACTGGGATCCCCGGGGCCGGACCCGCGTCCGGTTCTCGCTGATGCCGGCCCGCGACGCCAAGCTGCTCGACATCCGGACCTCCCCGGTCGCGGAGCGGTTGGCCGCCGTCGACGACTTCGTCGCGGCCGGCTACGAGGTGCACGTCAACTTCAGCCCGGTGGTGGTCCGCGACGGGTGGCTGGACGACTGGGCGGAGCTGCTCGACCAGCTCGACGACGCGCTCGGGCCCGCCGCCAAGGCACAGCTCGCCGCCGAGGTCATCTTCCTGACGCACAACGACCGGCTGCACGAGGTGAACCTCGGCTGGCACCCGAAGGCCGAGGAGATCCTCTGGCGGCCGGATCTCCAGCAGCCGAAGCGGTCGCAAACCGGCGGATGGAACGTGCGGTACCGCACCGGCAGCAAGGGCGCCTACGTGGCGGCGTTGACGGACCTGATCGCCGCGAAGGCGCCGTACTGCCGGGTCCGCTACGCGTTCTGACCAGCTCCGATTCACGGAAAGCAGTTCAGGGCCACCCCCTGCGGGGTGACCCTGAACTGAAAGATTGTCCGGCGGTGTCCTACTCTCCCACACCCTCCCGAGTGCAGTACCATCGGCGCTGGAGGGCTTAGCTTCCGGGTTCGGAATGTAACCGGGCGTTTCCCCTCCGCCATGACCGCCGTAACTCTATC
>NZ_WAAS01000343.1:0-5832 GCF_008806585.1 Micromonospora sp. AMSO12t | reverse complement strand
TGCTCCCGCTGAACCCGGCGTCCGCCCAGTCGGGCAGCGGTCCCGTCTCGACCCGGGAACCGCAGCCGGTGGCGGCGCCCGAGGCCGCGCCCGTCGACGCCGTCACGGCCGGAGAGGCGGCCGGCTGGGCGGCCGAAGAGGCAGTCTTCGGGGCGGGCGGAGAGGCGGCCTGCGGGGCGGGTCGTCCCCCTGTCGTACACCCCGCCAACAGGACCACTGCCCCCAGCAACACCCTGCGCGCTGAACCCATCTCACGCCTCCCGACGACCTGCTCGTGCTTCCTCACTGTCGGGACACCGGCCGGCTCTCCCGGGTTCCCGACCCGGGCCCCGGGGTGGTGGGCCCGGGTCGGCACGACCGCCTAACCCAGCGACCTGGCGATCTCGATCGCCTCGTACCTGGTGAGGTCTCCCTCGATGCGGTAGCTGACGTCGGCCCCCTGCCAGATCAGGGTGGCGGCGGCGAGCCGCGCGGTCTCCACCCGGACGGCGCCGGTGCGATCCACGTAGGAGACCGGGTGCGGGGCGCCGATCCAGACGGCGAAGTCGCCGTCGACCTGGACCCAGCTGGCACCCGCCGCGCTGCTCTGCTTGTGGAAGGCCAGGTCGAGACGGCCGTCGAAGGCGTCGATGCGCAGCGCTCCCCCGCGGTAGAGCAGCGTCGCCACCCGGCAGAAGCCCGCGCCGTCGGGGTCGGCGACCAGTACCTGCTCGGGCGGGCCCAGCTTCGTCGGGGTGCGGACGGGGAAGCGCACCTTCCGCTGCGCCTCGGCCACGGTGGCGGGCCGCTGCGTCGGCAGTGGCGAGGCGACGCCGGTGGGACGCGCCGGGTCGGGCGTCGTGGCGACCGTGATGCCGGCGAAGCGCAGCAGCCCGGCGGCGGCGTCGGCGAGGGCCGCGCGACCCGGCGGCAGCGCCGCCACGACCAGGGCGGCGAGTGCCGCGGCCACGAGGTGGCGCCACCGGCGTCGCCTCGGCGGGGGCGCGGCGAGGCGTGCGCGTACCCGGGCGGTCACGTCGGGCGGGTCGGGCGTCTCCAGCCAGGCGGCGAGGTCGCGCAGTTCGCGTTCGAGGTCATCCACGGCGCACCTCCGCGACGTCGAGCAGGCCGCGGAGCTTCGCCAGTGCCCGGGAGGTCCGCGACTTCACCGTGCCGCGCGGCCAGCCCAGCATGGTCACGGTCTCGTCCTCGCTGAGGTCGAGGAAGAACCGGCACACGATCACCTCACGGTCCTTCACCGGCAGCGAGCGCAGGGCCCGCACCAGGGTGGCCCGGCGTTCCCCGGCGAGGACGGCCTCGACGGCGGCGTCCTCACCGATCTCCGCGGGCGGGTTCGCCACGGCCGCGCGCAGGGCGAGCCCGTCGCGCCGGCCGCGCGACCGGTGCAGGTTGCGGGTCTCGTTGGCCACGATCGCCAGCAGCCACGACCGGAACGACGACTCTCCCCGGTAGCGGGAGATCTTGCGATGTCCCTTCACGAACGCCTCCTGGATGACGTCCTCCGCGTCCGGACCCGCGCCGAGCAGCACCGCCGTCCGGTACGCGGACGCGGTGTGCCGGGCGACCAGGAGTTCGTACGCCTCCAGGTCGCCCGCCCGGGCGCGGGTGACCAGGTCTTCGTCGTTCAGGGGTACCTCCGATGGGGACACGTTGATGACACCACCGGCGCCCTGCGGGTTCCGCCGCAGCGCGAAAAGCTCTCCGGTCGCATTCTCCGCCGTCCCGCCGGCCACGCCGGGGTTCGGCCCGGCCTGTAGCAATCCTTCTTGACGATTCATCGATGCGTAGCTAAGTTTCAGCCATCCGGACTGAGAGGTCGTCGTCGATGAAGGCCCGACTCGTTACCGCGACCGTCCTGGTGGTCACCCTGTCGACCACCCTCGCACCGCTGCCCGTCCAGGCCTCCGCCGCGCCCGCGCGCCCACCGGGCGGCGAGCACGGCTGGGTCACCTCGACACTGCGGCACATGAGCCTGGCGCAGAAGGTCGGCCAACTCTTCGCCACCTACGTCTACGGCGCCGACGCCACCGAACCCTCGGCCGCCGACCGCGCCGCCAACCGCGCGGCGTTCGGCGTCGAGACGCCCGCCGAGGTCGTCGACGAGTTCCACCTCGGCGGCGTCTGCTACTTCTTGTGGTCTCACAACCTCGACAGCCCGCGCCAGATCGCCACCCTCTCCAACGGGTTGCAGCGGGCCGCCGTCGGCGACGGCACGAAGGGGCGGGTGCCCCTGCTCGTCTCCACCGACCAGGAGCAGGGCGTGGTGCTGCGCATGCCCGCCCCCGCCGCGCAGTTCCCCGGGTCGATGGCCCTGGGCGCCGGGCGGTCGCCCCGGGCCGCCCACGAGGCCGCGAAGATCACCGGACGCGAGCTGCGCGCGGTCGGCATCCACCAGCCGTACGCGCCGATCGCCGACGTCAACGTCGACCCCGGCAACCCGGTGATCGGCGTACGGTCCTTCGGCGCCGACCCCCACCTGGTGTCCGAGCTGACCGCCGCCCAGGTCGCCGGGTTCCAGGACGGCGCCGGCGTGACCGCGGTGGCGAAGCACTTCCCCGGCCACGGCGACACGGCCACGGACAGCCACACCGACCTGCCCGTCATCGACCACACCCGACAGGAGTGGAACCGGATCGACGCGCCGCCGTTCCGGCGGGCGATCAGCGCCGGCGTCGAATCGATCATGACGGCGCACATCGTGGTACCCGCGCTCGACCCCTCCGGCGACCCGGCCACGCTGTCGCCGACGATCCTCACCGGCGTGCTGCGCGGCGAGCTCGGTTTCCGGGGCGTCATCGTCACCGACGCGCTGAACATGGCCGCCGTGCGGCGCAAGTACGGCGACGACCGGGTGCCCGTCCTGGCGCTCAAGGCCGGCGCCGACCAGCTCCTGATGCCGCCGGACCTGCGGCTGGCCCGGGACGCGGTGCTGCGGGCCGTCGCCAGCGGCGAGCTGACCGAGCGGCGCGTCGACGAGTCGGTCCGGCGCATCCTCGCCATGAAGTACCGGCAGGGCCTCGCCCGGTCGCCGCTGGTCGACGTCGAGCAGGCCGTACGCACGGTCGGGGCGCCCGAACACCTCGCCGCCGTGGCGCGGGTCACCGACCCGACCCTCACCGCCGTCCGCAACGACGCGGGGCTGCTGCCGCTGGGCCCCGGGCAGCGCTCGGTGCTGGTCACCGGCTGGAACAGCGCCGCCTTCGCGCCGGTCGAGACCGTCGCCGACGGGTTCACCGCCCGCGGCGCCCGGGCCACCGCCCGGCCCGCGACCCTGCCCTCGGATCAGACGATCACCGCGACGGCCGCGCTGGCGGCCGAGCACGACCTCACCGTCGTGCTGACCAACAAGGCGTGGGACACGACCGTCACCGATCCGCGCGGCACCCAGCGGCGTCTCGTCGCCGCGCTGCTCGGCACGGGGAAGCCCGTGGTGGTGGCGGCGGTCCGGGACCCCTACGACGTCGCGTACCTGCCGGGCGTGACCACCTACCTGGCGACCTACTCGTACACGCGGGCGGCGATGGACGCCCTCGTCCGCGCGCTGCACGGCGAGTTGTCCCCCCGTGGGCGGCTTCCCGTCACGATCCCCACGGCCGAGGGCGCGGGCACCGTGCTCTACCCCTACGGCCACGGCATGAGCTGGTAGGAGGCAACCCACCATGTCGTCGCTCCGCCCACCCGCGCTCCGACCACTCGCGATCGGCCTGACCGTGGCCGTCCTGGGCGCGGCCCTGCCGGCCACGGCGGCCGGGGCCACGCCGCCGCCGGCCGGCTCGGCGCCGCCGGTCGTCACGCCCGCCGACATCCACTTCCGGCACGACACGCTGCGGCCCGGCCACGCCCGCCAGGTCGGTCTGCTCCCCGAGCACGTGGACCGCATGCCCGCCGACCTGGCGGCGTACCTCGAGCCGACGCCGGACCACCCCGGCCATCCCGCGTACGCGGGCGCCGTGGTCCTGGCGGCCAAGGACGGCGTGGTCGTGCAGCACGCCGCGGTGGGCGCCGCGGTGAAGTACGCCGCCGTCGGTCCGCCGCCCGGGCTGGCAGGGGTGGAACTCCCCGCCGACGAGCAGATCCCGATGCGGCCCGACACCATCTTCGACCTGGCGTCGGTGTCGAAGTTGTTCACCACCATCGTGGTCATGCAGCAGGTCGAGCGGGGACGGGTGGACCTCGACGCGCCAGTCGCCCGCTACGTCCCGGAGTTCGCCGCCGGCGGCAAGGCGACGGTCACCGTACGGATGCTGCTCACCCACACCTCGGGCCTGCCCGCCTTCGTCCCCCTGTGGAGCAGGTACCCGACGCCGGCGGAGCGGTTCGCCGCCGCGCTCGCCACGCCGCTCGCGCCCGGTGCGGAGCCCGGTACCCGGTACGTGTACTCCGACCTCGGGCTGATCGCGCTGGGCGTGCTGGTGGAACGGGTGACCGGCCGCCCGCTGGCCGCGCTCGTCGCCGACGGCGTCACCGCCCCGCTGGGCATGACCGACACCGGCTACAACCCGGGGCCGCAGCGGCGGTCGCGGATCGCCGCCACCGAGTACCAGCCGTACGCCGGACGGGGCATGGTCTGGGGTGAGGTGCACGACGAGAACGCGTGGTCGCTCGGCGGCGTCGCCGGGCACGCGGGGGTGTTCTCCACCGCGGCGGACCTGGCCGTGCTCTGCCAGTCCCTGCTCAACGGCGGCGAGTACCGGGGGCGACGCATCCTGCGCGCGGACACGGTGCGCGCGATGCTGGTCAACTACAACGCCCCGCTGGAGCAGGCCTACCCCGAGAGCGATCGCGGGCTGGGCTTCGAGCTCGACAAGCACTGGTACATGATGGGGCTCTCCTCCCCGGTGGCGTTCGGGCACACCGGCTTCACCGGGACGTCGATCGTCGTCGACCCACTCTCCCACTCGTTCGTCATCCTGCTCAGCAACCGGGTGCACCCCGACCGCGGCTGGGGCAGCAACAACGTCGCCCGGCGCGCCGTCGCGCGCGATCTCGCCGAGGCGATGCCGGTGCGACCCCGGTCCCGCGAGGCGTGGCGGGCCGACCCACGCGACCTCGCGACGGTCACCCTCACGGCCCCGCTGCGCCGGCCGGCGCGGGGCGGCACGGCGAGCTTCCTGCTCTGGTACGACACCGAGCCCCGCTTCGACAGCGCCCGCTTCGAGGTCTCCACCGACGGCGGAGCGACGTGGGCCCCGGGACGACTGCTGCTGCGCCACGCCGACCGGCGGTGGAGCAGTGACGGCACGGTCACCGGCCACGGCGGCCGGGTCTGGTGGCAGGTCTCGGTCGAGTTGCCCGACCGGGCGACCCACCTGCGCTTCAGCAGCACCACCGACGCCTCCAGCCAGGGTCGGGGCGTCTACGTCGACCGGATCGTGGCGGCGGACCGGGACGGGTTGCTCTTCCAGGGCGAGGGCGCCGACGCCGCCCGGCTCGTTCCCGTCGGCTGGTCGCCTGCCCGCACCTGACCGGACCACGGCGCGCGCCGGCCCGCGTCGCCCGTGCCACCACCGCTCGGCCGGGCGCCGCAGCGTGACAGGAGTTTCGAAAACGCCGGCGGCGCTGGCCGAGGTGTGACGATTCGCCGGACCCGACGCGGGGTTTCCGGTCGCACCTGCCGAGCCATTGTCGGTCGCCGAACCCGCGCGTCCGGAGAACACATCGCGTCGAACAGGGTCAAGCCGCCATGAAGGGCCATGACCCGACTCGGCCCGCCGAATGCAGTCAATTTATCGACGCCTACGCGTCACCGTTTTTAACCGAAGCGAGACGAGCCACCACTAGGGTCAGTGAACCGATTGATCGGCGTCGTGGCTGGATCTGTCCCCGGGGTGG
>NZ_WAAS01000342.1:0-5836 GCF_008806585.1 Micromonospora sp. AMSO12t | reverse complement strand
GCGGGTCGTGCAGCCGCCAGCGGTCCGCCGGCGGCACCAGCGGGGGCGGCGCGGGGGTCGGCACCGCCGTCGGGTCGGGGCGCAGCAGGACCACCGTCGGGGTGGCCTGGAGCAGCCCGCGCTCGGCGCCCGCGCCGGGCCCGCCGACGTCGAGGTAGACCAGCGGCCGGGACCAGTCGACCCAGCCGACCAGTTCGGTACGCGCCGCGCCGGTGCCCGCGGTCACGCGTACCCCGGCCCGCAGGTCCCGGTAGTTGGTGACCCGCATCGCGGCCAGTCGCTCGCGCTCGTCGCCCGTCAGCGCCCTCGGCTGCTCCGGCTCCTCTGGCGCCCAGCTCGCCAGCCCCACGACCAGCGCGGCGGCGGAGAGCACGGCCACGGCCGCGAGCACCAGCAGGACGGTGCGCCGGCGGCCGGTCACCACCCGTGGGATGCCGCCGGTGTGCGCGTCGTCGTGCGTCGGCGGGCCCTGCGGCGGGTCAGGCGGGCCGGAACGGGCGGCGGAGGTCTCCACGGGAGGTTGAACGGGATTCACCCCCGTGGGGTGACGAGCAGGGGCGCTCGCGGCGGCCGGTCAGCGCCTCACGCGCGACCACGTCGGGTGCGCACGCCGGGAGTGCCGGGTGCTGCGACCCCTGTGCCGGGGGCGGGCCGGCCGTGACGGCCTGGCCACCTGCCCGGTCGGCCGCCGCGAGCGGCCTACGTGGAGAGCGTAGTCCGGTGAGATGCGCCACACAATGCGAATATCGAAGCCGATCACGGACCGGGCGTAGTCGCGCCGCGGTGTCGGACCCCCGGCGTACCGTTGGGGTCATGGCGCTCGACATTCCCCGGCTCGACGGCCGCTTCCAGGTCATCAGCGAGTTCCAGCCGGCCGGCGACCAGCCGGCGGCCATCGACGACCTGGAGCGTCGGGTCCGACGCGGCGACCGCAACACCGTGCTGCTCGGCGCGACCGGCACCGGCAAGAGCGCCACCACCGCGTGGCTGATCGAGCGGGTGCAGCGGCCCACGCTGGTGCTGGCGCCCAACAAGACGCTCTGCGCGCAGCTGGCCAAGGAGTTCAGCGAGCTGCTGCCGCACAACGCGGTCGAATACTTCGTCTCCTACTACGACTACTACCAGCCCGAGGCCTACATCCCGCAGACCGACACCTACATCGAGAAGGACTCCTCGATCAACGAGGAGGTCGAGCGGCTGCGGCACTCGGCGACCATGTCGCTGCTCACCCGCCGTGACGTGATCGTGGTGGCCACCGTCTCGGCGATCTACGGGCTGGGCACCCCGGAGGAATACCTCGACCGCGCGGTGCGGGTCGCGGTCGGGCAGGAGCTGGACCGTGACCAGCTGCTGCGCCGGCTGGTCGACATCCAGTACACGCGCAACGACATGGCCTTCAACCGGGGCACCTTCCGGGTCCGCGGCGACACGCTGGAGATCATCCCGGCCTACGAGGAGCTGGCCGTGCGGATCGAGCTCTTCGGCGACGAGGTGGAGAAGCTCTACTACCTCAACCCGCTCACCGGCGACGTGGTCAAGGAGGTCGACGGGCTGGTGATCTTCCCGGCCACCCACTACGCGGCCGGGCCGGAGCGGATGGAGCGGGCGATCCGCGACATCGAGGCCGAGCTGGCCGATCGGCTGGCCGAGCTGGAGCGGCAGGGCAAGCTGCTGGAGGCGCAGCGGCTGCGGATGCGCACCACCTACGACATCGAGATGATGCGCCAGGTCGGGTTCTGCTCCGGCATCGAGAACTACTCGATGCACATGGACGGCCGGCTGCCGGGCAGTCCGCCGCACTGCCTGCTCGACTACTTCCCCGACGACTTCCTGACGGTCGTCGACGAGTCGCACGTGACCATCCCGCAGATCGGCGGCATGTACGAGGGCGACGCGTCCCGCAAGCGGATGCTGATCGACCACGGCTTCCGGCTGCCCAGCGCCGCCGACAACCGGCCGCTGCGCTTCGACGAGTTCCTGGAGCGGGTGGGCCAGATGGTCTTCCTCTCGGCGACGCCGGGCCCGTGGGAGCTGGAGCAGGCGCAGGGCGAGTTCGTCGAGCAGGTGATCCGGCCCACCGGTCTGATCGACCCGGAGGTAGTGGTCAAGCCCACCAAGGGCCAGATCGACGACCTCATGCACGAGATCAAGCTGCGCACCGAGCGCGACGAGCGGGTGCTGGTCACCACGCTGACCAAGAAGATGGCCGAGGACCTGTCCGACTACCTCCTGGAGAACGGCATCCGGGTGCGCTACCTGCACTCCGAGGTCGACACGCTGCGCCGCGTGGAGCTGCTGCGGGAGCTGCGCAAGGGCGACTACGACGTGCTGGTCGGCATCAACCTGCTCCGGGAGGGTCTCGACCTGCCGGAGGTGTCGCTGGTCGCCATCCTCGACGCCGACAAGGAGGGCTTCCTGCGCAGCGGCCGGTCGTTGATCCAGACCATCGGCCGGGCGGCGCGCAACGTCTCCGGTCAGGTGCACATGTACGCCGACAAGATCACTCCGTCGATGGCCGAGGCGATCGGGGAGACCAACCGGCGGCGGGACAAGCAGATCGCGCACAACGAGGCGCACGGCATCAGTCCCGAGCCGCTGCGCAAGAAGATCCACGACATTCTCGACGACATCTACCGCGAGGCGGAGGACACCGAGAACAGCCGCGTCGGCGGAGCCGTACGGCAGCTCTCCCGGGGCAAGGCGCCGGTCAAGGAGACCCGCAGCCGCGCCCGTACCGGCGGCGCCGGGCCCGCGCGGGAGGGGATGGCCCGGGCCGAGCTGGCCCAGCTCATCCAGGAGCTCAACGACCAGATGCTGGCCGCGGCCCGGGAGCTCCAGTTCGAGCTGGCCGCCCGGATCCGCGACGAGGTCGCCGACCTCAAGAAGGAGCTGCGCGGCATGGACGCCGCCGGGGTGAAGTGAGCGGCCCGGGCCCCGCCTGACCCGGACGGCGGGGCGGGCCGACCCACGACGACCTGGCCTCTGATTGCGGTACGCGAGCAAGCTATTGCGCTGAGTGATCGTCCTGCCCTACTCTCCCTCGGTGGGGAGGCTGGGGATGCCGTTGCCAACGAGTCCGGTCATTCGTCGCGCCCGGTTGGGCGCCGAGTTGCGTCAGCTGCGCCGGCGGGAGGCGCTGACCCTGGAACAGGTCTGCGACCGGCTGGGTTGGGCCTCCACCTCGAAGCTGTCCCGCATCGAGCTGGGGCAGAGCCGGCCGGACCTGGCCGACGTGCTCGACCTGCTCGACGTCTACGAGGTGCCGCCGCCGCAGCGCGACGCGCTCATCGTCATCGCCCGCGACGCCGCGACCAGCCGGGGCTGGTGGAAGGCGCTGGGGGAGATGGGCGAGCGGCAGCGCACCTACGCCGAACTGGAGGCGGGCGCGGCGAGCATCGTGGACTGGCAGCCCGCCGTCGTGCCGGGGCTGCTCCAGACCCCGGCGTACGCCCGGCTGCGGATCGCCGCCGGCCGGCTGCTCGACCCGGCCCTCGACGTGGAGGCCGACGTGCGCGCCCGGGGGCTGCGCCACGAGGTGCTGCGGCGGACGGACCCGCCCCGCTACACGGCGCTGCTCGCCGAGGCGGCCTGCGACGCCGGCGACACCCCGCCGCAGGTGTGGCGGGAGCAGGTGGGGCACCTGGTCGAGCTGGCCACCCTGCCGCACGTGACGATCCGGCTGCTGCCCCGGGGCGTCGCCGCGCGGGGCGGGGCGCAGCCGCTCACGCCGTACTCCTGCTACTCGTTCCCCGACCCGGCCGACCCGCGCACCGTGATGCTGGAGGCGCTGACCACCGACGTGCGGCTGGTGACGGCCGCCGACGTGGACCGCTACGAGCAGCTCACCGGCTGGCTGCTGGACGCGGCCCTCGGCCCGGAGGAGACGCTCGTGGCGCTGGACCGGCTCGCCGCCGGCTGAGCCAGGCTCACAGGTGGCGGCGGAAGCCGCCCTCCGAGTCGATCACCTGGCCGGTGATCCAGTCGGCGTCGGACGAGCAGAGGAACCGCACCAGCCGGGCGGCGTCCTGCGGCGTGCCCCAACGTCCGCTCGGAAAGAGCTTGGCGACCTCGGCGTGCGCCTCCGGCGAGGCGTATCCGGTGTCGGTCGGGCCCGGGTGGACGCAGTTGACGGTGATGCCCCGTGGCATCAGCAGCGGCGAGAGCTGGAAGGTCGCGTTCTCCACCGCCGCCTTGCTGACCGCGTAGGCGAGGGTCTGCGGCATCGGGCCGAGGCGCTGGCCGGTGGAGAAGAGCACCAGCCGGCCACCCGATCCGGCGGTGAACGCCTCGGCGAACGCTTCGGCGAGCAGCAGCGTGGCCCGCACGTTGACCAGCAGGTGCCTGTCGATCTCGGCCGGATCCAGTGCGCCGAACGGCGTGTCGGTGCAGTAGGCGTGGACGGCGACCACCGCGTCGAGCCGGCCGTGCCGGCGTAGCGCCTCGGCGACCAGGCCGGCGGGCGCGGCCGGGTCGAGCAGGTCGGCTCGGACGTGCCCGGCGTCGCCCAGCTCGCCCAGCAGGGCCGGCACGCCCTCGGGATCGCCGCCGTAGGGCTGGGCGTCGTCGAACTCCGGCAGGCCGGTGAGCAGCAGCCGCCAGCCGTCCGCGGCGAGTGTGCGGGCGACCGCCGCGCCGATGCCGATCCGACGACTCACGCCCGTCACGAGGGCCACCCGCTGCGTCATGGTGGGCAGTCAACCGGCGTCGGCGACCGGGCGCCAGCGGATATCTCCGCGCGGCAACCGGGCCCGGCGCCCCCGAGCCCGTCGGGACCGGCGGCCGACGCGTGCACGGCGCACCCTAGGGCAGGGGTACGACAGCTCAGGCCGGCACGTCCACGAAGTGCTCGACCAGCGGCGGGTTGGCGAAGTACGGGCCGATCAGCGCCCGCCACTGCGCGAAGCGCTCGGTGGCGCGGAAGTTGTCGTTGTGCGCCTCGACGGAGTCCCACTCGACCAGCAGCACGAACCGGCTCGGGGACTCGACGCCCCGGGTCATCCGCACCGACCGGCAGCCGGGCGCGCCGGCGAGCACCGGATGCCCCTTGGCGTACGCGGCGGCGAACTCGTCCTCGTGTCCCGGCAGTACGTCGATGAGCGCGACCTCAAGCACCATGCCCGGGAGCCTTTCACGCCGCCGTGCGGGCCGGGCGCCGCGGGGGCCTGTTCCCGCTGGCCGGGCGGATCTAGGGTGGGCGCGCGGAAAGGGGAGGCGAATGATCGACTGGCTGACCGGTACGGCGTTCACCGTGGCCGGCACCGGCACCACCTGGGCGGAGCTGCTGGGCTTCGCCACCGGGGTGCTCAACGTCTGGCTGGTGGCCCGGCAGCGGATCGCCAACTGGCCGGTCGGCATCGCCAACGTGCTGCTGCTGATGCTGCTGTTCTGGACGGCGGGCCTCTACGCCGACGCCGGCCTCCAGGTCGTCTACGTCGGCCTGGGCCTGTACGGCTGGTGGGCGTGGCTGTACGGCGGCGAGCGGCGCACCCGGCTGACGGTCGGCCGGACGGGCCGCCGGGAGTGGTGGGCGCTGGCGGCGGCGGGCGTGGTGCTGACCGGCGGGCTCTGGGCGCTGCTGGACCGGGCCACCGACTCCACCGTGCCGCTGCCGGACGCGCTGACCACCGCGCTGTCGCTGCTGGCGACGTACGGGCAGACCCGCAAGCGGGTGGAGAGCTGGTGGCTGTGGATCGCCGCCGACCTGATCTACATCCCGCTCTACGCCTACAAGGGCCTGTACCTCACCGCGGCCCTCTACGTGATCTTCCTCGGGCTCTGCGTGCTCGGGCTGCGCGAGTGGCGGGCGGACCTGCGGCGCGGCGCCGCCCCGACCCCG
>NZ_WAAS01000341.1:0-5844 GCF_008806585.1 Micromonospora sp. AMSO12t | reverse complement strand
CCCCGACCACGACGCCGACGAGCGGGTCGGCCAGGTGGGTGGGCATCGGGTCGTAGCGGACGAAGTGGCGGCGGAACGTGCCGGTGCCCGACGTCATGGAGCGCAGCTCGACCGCGTAGCGGAGCAGCTCCGTGGCGGGTACCTCGGCGCGGACCACGGTGCGCCCCTCGGCCTCGGGGTCGGCCTCGGTGCCGAGCACCCGGCCGCGCCGGCCGGACAGGTCGCCCATCACCGCGCCCACCGAAGAGTCGGGCACCCGGACCGCCACCTCGTCGATCGGCTCCAACAGCGCCGGCTGCCCCTTCCCGGCGGCGTCGCGCAGGGCGAGCGCCCCGGCGGTCTGAAAGGCCGCGTCGGAGGAGTCGACGCTGTGCGCCTTGCCGTCGACGAGGGTCACCCGCAGGTCCACCACCGGGTGGCCGGCGACCAGGCCGCGCTCCATCTGGGCGCGGACGCCCTTCTCGACGGAGGGGACGTAGTTGTGCGGCACCGCCCCGCCGACCACCCGGTCGACGAACTCGAATCCGGCGCCGGGCGGCAGCGGCTCGACCTCGATGTCGCAGACGGCGTACTGGCCGTGGCCGCCGGACTGCTTGACGTGCCGGCCGTGCCCCGACGCCCCGACGGTCAGCGTCTCGCGCAGCGCGACCCGGACGGGCTCGGTGTCCAGCTCCACCCCGCCGGCGCGCAGGCGCTCCAGCACCACGTCGGCGTGCGCCTCGCCCATGCACCAGAGCACCAGCTGGTGGGTCTCCGGGTTGCGCTCCAGCCGCATGGTGGGGTCGCCGGCGACCAGGCGGGCCAGGTTCCGCGCGAGGGCGTCCTCGTCGGCGCGGCTGCGGGCCACGACGGCCACCGGCAACAGCGGCTCGGGCATCTCCCAGGGGGCGATCAGCAGCGGGTCGTCCTTGGCGGAGACGGTGTCGCCGGTCTCCGCGCTGCCCGACTTGGTGATCGCGCAGATGTCACCGGCCACGCAGGCGCCCACCTCGCGCAGGCTCGCGCCCAGCGGCGTGTAGATGTGGCCGACCCGCTCGTCGGCGTCGTGGTCGGGGTGGCCGCGCTCGGCCATGCCGTGCCCGGAGACGTGCACGGTCTGCTCGGGACGCAGGGTGCCGGAGAAGACCCGGACCAGGGAGACCCGGCCGACGTGCCGGTCCACGGTCGTCTTGACCACCTCGGCGACCAGCGGGCCGTCCGGGTCGCAGGTCAGCGGCGGCCGGGGGGAGCCGTCCACCCCGGCGACCGCCGGCAGCTCGTGCTCCAGCGGCGAGGGGAAGCCGGCGGTGAGCACCTCCAGCAGCGCGTCCAGCCCGACGCCGGTCTCGGCGCAGACCGGCACCACCGGGTAGAAGTGGCCGCGGGCGACCGCCTTCTCCAGGTCGTCGACGAGCACGTCGGTGCCGATCTCCTCCCCGTCGAGGTAGCGGTCCATCAGGGTCTCGTCCTCGCTCTCGGCGATGATCCCCTCGATCAGCTCGTTGCGGGACTCGACGATGGCGGGCAGGTGCTCCGGGTCCGGCTCGCGTACCTCGGCCGGCAGCCCGGCGGTGTAGTCGAAGACCCGGCGGGTGATCAGGCCGAGCAGGCCGACGGTGGAGATCCCGTCGTCGCCGAGCATCGGCAGGTAGAGCGGGAGCACGTTGTCGCCGAAGACCCGCTGGCACAGCGCCACGGCCTCGTCGAAGTCGGCGCGCGGGTGGTCCAGCCGGGCCACGGCGACCGCCCGGGGCATGTCGACCGCCGCGCACTCCTCCCAGAGGGCGGCGGTGGCGGCGTCCATCCCGTCGACGGCGGAGACCACGAACAGCGCCGCGTCGGCGGCCCGCAGGCCTGCCCGCAGCTCGCCCACGAAGTCGGCGTAGCCGGGGGTGTCGAGCAGGTTGACCTTGACGCCGTCGTGCAGCAGCGGCGCGCAGGCCAGGCTCACCGAGCGCTGCTGGCGTACGGCTGCCGGGTCGTGGTCGCAGACGGTGGTGCCGTCGGCGACGTTGCCGGCCCGGCCGATCGTGCCGCTCGCCGCGAGCAGCGCCTCGACCAGGGTCGTCTTGCCGGCTCCGGAGTGCCCGACGAGCACCACGTTGCGGATCCTGCCGGGCTCGGTCACCACCGGCACGCCGCCGGCGGCCCCCTTCTCCTGACTCTTCTGCGCCATGGGGCGCACCTCCCTCAGCCGTGGTTGGTGGCGACCGCCGCGCGCGACGGGGAAGCGGCCCGGTCGGGTTCCGCGGCGACATCCTCCGGTGTGGTGCCGGTTTGCGGGTAATCAACGGGCGGGTGGGTGAGCTGGCTCACTTCCCTGCCTCGATCTCACACCCGATCCGGGGCCGACACAAGGCTCCGTCCCCGCGGGTCGCCTGACCGGCCGTACCGCTGCTGCTACGCGGACCGTTATCGTGGGACCGCCATGGCGAAGATCTTCCAAGTGTCGGCCCGCGCGGGGATGACCCGTGTCGTCGAGCCGGTCGCACGCCGCCTGCTCCGAGCGGGCGTAACTCCCAACGCGGTCACCGTGGCGGGCACCCTCGGGGTGCTCGTCGGCGCACTCGGCTTCGGTGCCCGCGGTCATCTGGTCGCCGGGGCCCTGATAGTCACCTTCTTCGCGCTCACCGACCTGCTCGACGGGACGATGGCCCGGATGAGCGGGGGCTCGACGAAGTTCGGGGCGTTCCTCGACTCGAGCATGGACCGGGTCGCCGACAGCGCCGTCTTCGGTGCGGTGGCGTACTGGCTGGCCACCCAGCACCAGTACTCGGGTGTCGCCGCCGCGCTGCTCTGCCTGGCCGCCGGCGGGCTGGTCTCCTACGTCAAGGCCCGCGCCGAGGGGCTCGGCATGACCTGCAACGTGGGCATCGCCGAGCGCACCGAGCGGCTGCTCATCGTTGGCGTCGGCGGGCTGCTCACCGGCTTCAACGTCAAGCCCGCGCTGGAGATCGCGCTCTGGCTGCTGGCCGCCGTGTCGATCTTCACCGTCGGCCAGCGGATGGCGCACGTCTACCGCCAGGCCCAGCGGGTGCACACCCCGGGCGGGCAGGGGTGAGCGCGACACCCGCCGGTCGGCCGGGGCCGGAGGGCCGGCGCCGGTGAACCTCACCGAGCTCGGCTACATCGCCGGGTGGCGCGTGATCCGCGCGCTGCCCCGGTCCGTCGCGGCGGCGGCGTTCCGGGCGGGCGCCGACCGCGCCCACCGTCGCGGCGGCGGGGGTACGGCCCGACTGCGCGCGAACCTTCGCCGGGTGGTCGGCCCCGACCTGCCGGAGGCCGAGCTCGACGAGCTGGTCCGTCGTGGCCTGCGCTCGTACGCCCGCTACTGGCTGGAGGCGTTCCGGCTGCCCGCGCTCAGCCGGGCGGAGATCCTGGCCGGTTTCCGGCTCGACGGCGAGGAGAAGCTCGCCGCCGACGTGGCGGCCGGCCGGGGCGCGGTGGTGGCGCTGCCGCACGCCGGCAACTGGGACGCCGCCGGCGCCTGGGTCGCGGCGACCGGCTGGCCGATCACCACCGTCGCCGAGCGGCTCAAGCCCGAGGGCGTCTACCAGCGCTTCCTCGCCTTCCGGCGCAGCCTGGGCATGGAGATCCTGCCCACCCACGGCGGCGAGCGGAACGCCTTCGACGTGCTGGTCGACCGGGTCCGGGCCGGCACGGTGGTGCCCCTGCTGGCCGACCGGGACCTCTCCGCGCGGGGCGTGGAGGTCGAGTTCTTCGGCCACCGCACCCGGATGCCCCCCGGCCCGGCCCTGCTCGCGCTGCGCACCGGAGCGCCGCTCTACGTCGCCTCGATGTGGTACGAGGCGGACGCGGCGTGCGCCTCGATCGAGGGACCGCTGCCGCTGCCCGGCCCGGAGGAGGGCCCGCTCGACCAGCGGGTCCGGTCGCTGACCCAGCGGATCGCCGACGGTCTGGCGGCGGGCATCGCCCGGCATCCGGAAGACTGGCACATGTTGCAGCGGATGTGGCTGGACCAGCATGGCAGGGGCGGCGACGCGAACCTGCCCTCCCCGGCCGCCGGACAGGCGTAAGGGAGGCGTTTGCACGTGCGCATCGGCATCGTGTGCCCGTACTCCTTCGACGTGCCCGGTGGGGTGCAGAACCACGTCATGGACCTCGCCGAGGCGCTGATCGGGCTCGGGCACGAGGTGAGCGTGCTCGCCCCGGCCGACGAGGACTCCCCGCTGCCGGCGTACGTGGTGCCGGCGGGACGGGCCCTGCCGCTGCCGTACAACGGCTCGGTGGCCCGCATCGCCTTCGGCCCGGTCTCCACCGCGCGGGTGCGGCGGTGGATCATCCGGGGCGAGTTCGACGTGCTGCACGTGCACGAGCCGCTGACCCTGAGCCTGTCGCTGCTGGCCGTGCTCTCCGCCCGCGGCCCGGTGGTGGCGACCTTCCACACCGCGATGACCCGGTCGCGGGCGCTGGCCGCCGCGCAGGGCGTGCTCCAGATCGTGCTGGAGCGGATCACCGCCCGGATCGCGGTGAGCGCCCTGGCGCGCAAGGTGCAGGTCGAGCACATGGACGGCGGGGCGGTGGAGATCCCCAACGGGGTGGCCGTCGCGAAGTTCAGCCACGCGCAGCCCCTCCCGGGTTGGCCGGGGGAGTGCCCGCCGGGCCGCGACGGGACGATCGGGTTCCTCGGCCGGTTCACCGAGGCCCGCAAGGGCTTCCCGATCCTGCGCGACGCCTTCGTCGAGCTGGCCCGGCAGCGTCCCGGCCTGCGGCTGCTGGTGGCCGGTCCCGGCGACGCCGACGACCTGTTCGGCCGGTTCCCGGCCGACCTGCGGGACCGGGTGACCTTCCTCGGGCTGGTCTCCGAGGAGGACAAGGCGCGGATGCTGCGCAGCGTGCACCTCTACGTGGCGCCGAACACCGGCGGCGAGTCGTTCGGCATGATCCTCACCGAGGCGCTCGCGGCGGGCACGACCGTCGTCGCCAGCGACCTCGACGCGTTCCGCCGGGTGCTCGACGGCGGCCGGGCCGGCCGGCTCTTCCCGACCGGGGACCCGGCCGCGCTGCGTACCGCCCTCACCGACCTGCTCGACGATCCCGGCGCCCGGGCCGCGCTGACCGCCTGCGGCGACCAGGTGGTGGCCACCTTCGACTGGCCCGTGGTCGCCCGGCGGGTGCTGGAGGTGTACGCGGCGGCGATCGAGGCCACCGACGGGCGGGTCATGGACACCGAATGGGTGGGGCTGGACTAGACGATGTCGGGCATGTGGTGGGTGGTGCTCGCGGCCCTGGTCGTCGGGCTGGTGGCGGCGTACCTCGTCTGGACCGCCGGGCGGGTCGGCCGGCTGCACGCGCGGGCGGAACTGGCGGCCCGCGCCCTGGAGGCCCACCTGCTGCGCCGGGCGGCCGCCGCCGCGGTCCTGGCCGAGCGCCGCTACGGCGTCGAGCTGTACGCGGCGGCGCGGATCGCGCTGGACGCCGAGCCCGACGAGCGGGAGGCCGCCGAGAACGACCTCACCCGCCAGTTGCGGGCGGTGGAGCTGGACCCGGCGGACCCGGGCTGCGAGGCGGTGATCGGCGCCAGCCGGCGGCTCGCCCTGGCCCGTCAGGTGCACACCGACCTGGTCCGCGACGCCCGCGCGGCGCGGGGCCGCCCGCTGGTGCGCCTGTTGCGGATGGGGCGCCGCCGCCCCTGGCCGACCTACTTCGACATCGACGACCCCACCCTGACCGTCCCGGCTGACGTCCCCGCCACCTGACCCTCGCGCAGCCGCCGCCACCTGGCCCCAGCGCGTCCCCGCGTCGTGCGGGCGTCCCCGCGTCGTGCGGGCGTCCCCGCGTCGTGCGGGCGTCCCCGCGTCGTGCGGGCGTCCCCGCGCCGCGCGCGGCTGACCGGCCTCCAGG
>NZ_WAAS01000340.1:0-5940 GCF_008806585.1 Micromonospora sp. AMSO12t | reverse complement strand
GGTGGACGGTGATCGCCATCGATCGGGTCCATCCTGCGTGCCGGGTGCCGGTGGCCGGTCATCCCGATGTGGTCATGTCCGGGGGGATATGGCGCTCGTCGCACCGCCGGCCGGTCGTGTCGTACGGCACACCGGCGGCCGGGCGGGCAGGATGAGGGGATGGCCGAGCCGCACGACCTGACCGCGTTGGAGCAGGCCGCCGCGATCGCCGGCGGCGAGCTGTCCAGCGTCGAACTGGTCGAGCACCACCTGACCCGGGTCGACGCGCTCGGCGACACCGTCGGCGCGTTCGTCACGGTCACCGGCGAGCGGGCCCGCGCGGCGGCCCGCGCTGCCGACGCCGTCCCCGCCGACGAGCGCGGCCCGTTGCACGGCGTGCCGACCGCGATCAAGGACCTGACCCTCACCGCCGGGGTGCGCACCACCTTCGGTTCGGCGGCGTTCGCCGACTTCGTGCCGCCCGTGGACGCCGACGTGGTCCGGTTCATGGCGGAGGCCGGGCTGGTGAGCCTGGGCAAGACCACCACCTCCGAGCTGGGCTGTTCGCTCTACTCGGAGGGGCTGGTCGCGCCGCCGGCCCGTAATCCGTGGGACCTGGCGTACACCGCCGGCGGCTCCAGCGGAGGGGCGGCGGCGGCCGTCGCGGCCGGGCTGGTGCCGGTCGCTCAGGGCTCCGACGGCGGCGGCTCGCTGCGCATCCCGGCGTCGCTGTGCGGCCTGGTCGGCTACAAGCCGAGCCGGGGGCTGGTTTCCGGGGGGCCGGTCGGCTCCGGCGCCTTCGGCCTGCCCACCAACGGCCCGATCGGGCGTACGGTCGCCGACGTGGCGGCGCTGCTCGACGTGCTGGCCCGGCCGGTGCCCGGCGAGCCCTACCTGGCGCCCACCCCGCCCCCGGGCGGCTGGCTCGGCGCGGCCCGCGCGGCCGACCCGGGGCGGCTGCGCGTCGGGCGGTTCACCGCACCGATGCTCGCCGACGAGCCGGTGCACCCCGACTGCCTCGCCGCCGTGGACCGGGCGGCGGCGCTGCTCACCGCCGCCGGCCACGAGGTGGTCGACGTCCCCGCGCCCCTCGGGCCCGCCGTGTGGCCGCTGTTCGAGATCGTCTGGTATGTGCTGGCGCTCGCGCCCGTGCCGCGCGGGCGGGAGAGCGCGCTGCTGCCGCTGACCCGCCACCTGCGGGCCCGGGGCGCGGAGATCTCCGCCGGCACTCTCACCGCCACGCTCGGCGAACTCCAGGCGCAGGTACGCCTCGGCGTGCGCCGCACCGCCGGCTGCGACCTGCTGCTCTGCCCGACCCTCGCCGCGCCGCAGGCGCCGCTGGGCTGGTTCGCCGAGGGGGGCGACCCGGCCGAGGACTTCGACCGGCAACGCCGGTTCTCGCCGTACTGCGCCGTGTTCAACGTCACGGGTGATCCGTCCGTGTCCCTGCCGGTGGGCGTCACCGCCGAAGGGCTGCCCGTGGGGGTCCTGCTGACCGGCCGGTACGGCGACGACGCGAGGTTGATCGCCACGGCTGCGCAACTGGAGCACTCCAGTGGCGGATGGGATCGCCACCCCGCAATCTGGCGGGCCGTGGGCTCCGCTAACGTGAATGGCAGCGGTGTCGGGAGGTCGGCGCCATGATCGTCCACCCGACCCGGAATCTTAAGGTCTCTTCTTCCGCCTGGGGGCGTTGGGATTGTCTGTAACCGAGACGTTGCTGGTCTTCGTCGGCATCCCGGCGGCCGCGGTGCTGGTGATCGCCGGTCTGGCGTACGCCGGTAGTCGTGGCGGCGGCGGTGGCGGCGCCAAGCGCTACCGGCCGGGCCGGTCCTTCGACTTCACTCCGGTCTGGTTCCTGGGCCGGCCGGAGCAGCTGGCCGACTCGGCCGGCACCGCCCTGGCAGCGGGCGCGCAGGCGCCGGCGCTGACCAGCCGCAAGCAGGAGCAGGCCGGCATCGAGGCGCCGGCCGGTGGAACCGGAGGCGCAAGTGACCGTTGGTGAGAAGCAGGCCGGGACGGGGAATCCGCCCGAGGTGCTGGACGGGCCGTTCTCGACCCGCCAGCTGCTGCGCATCGACGAGGCCCTGCGCCTGGCGGACCAGGGCACCGGCCTGGTCTTCTCGGTCTTCGTCGGCGGCCTCGACGAGCCGATCCGGGAGCACGCGGAGCGGCTGCACCGCCAGCTCGCCGAGCCCGACCGGTCGGTCCTGATCGCGGTGTCGCCCAACCAGCGGCAGCTGGAGATCGTCACCGGCCGGCACGCCCGCAAGCGCATCCCCGACACCTACGCCCGGCTCGCCGCGCTGTCGATGGTGGCGGCGTTCGGCGGCGGCGACCTGGCCGGCGGCATCATCAACGGCCTCGACCAGCTCGCCAGCCACGCCGGCAAGGGCTGACCGACCCGGAGCCCCACCCGACGTCCAACGGTGAAGCCCGGTCCGCACCGCGGACCGGGCTTCACCGTGTCGGGCGTACGTCAGGCGCTGCGCGCGTCCCGCTCGCGGGCCCGCAGGGCGCGGACGACGCCGTCGCGGCCCTCGCCCACCAGCCGGCGCAGCGGGGCCGAGTGGCCGTCGCCGGCCAGCCACGCGTCGGTGGCCGCCACGGTCTCGTCGTCCACCAGGTACGCCGGGTACGCCAGCTGCGCGAACTCCTGCGCCGGCTCGCTGTCCCGGCTGCCCCAGACCTGGTCCACCGTGGCGAAGTACGCGTCGCGGTAGGGCACCGTCAGCTCGACCTGCGCCGGGTGGATGAGACCCTGCAACAGCGCCCGGTTGCGCCAGTTCGGCAGCGACTCCGGGCCGGTCAGCTGAGCCCAGACGGCGGCCTTGTTCTCCGCCGTCGGCACCAGCGCGTGCGCGTACGCGGCCTCGCGCTCGCCACTGGCCGTGCGGTCCCCGGCCAGCTCGGCCTCGATCTCGGCGGGACCGGCCGCGCCGTTGGCGACCAGCGCGCCCAGCACGGCCCAGCGCAGCTCGGTGTCGATGGACAGGCCGGCCGGAACGTCGCTGCCGGCCAGCCAGCCCCGCAGGGTGGCCAGGTCCTCGGCCGAGCGGGCCGCCGTGGCGTACGCGCGGGCCCAGGTCAGCTGGAAGCCGCTGCCCGGTTCCGCCGCCGCCAGCGTGGTCCGCGCGGTGCGGGCCAGCTCCGCCCAGCCGGTCGGCGCCCAGGCCGGATCGGCGTAGAACGTGAGCGCCGTCTTGGCCTGGCGCAGGGCGGCGTTGACCAGGTTGATGTCGGTCTCGGCGGGCAGCCCCGCCAGCACCAGCGCCACGTAGTCGCGGGCGGCCAGTTCGGCGTCGCGGGTCATGTCCCAGGCGGCGGTCCAGCACAGCGCGCGGGCCAGCGACGACTCGAAGCCGGCGATGTGCTGCACCACGGTGGCCATCGACCGCTCGTCGAGGCGCAGCTTGGTGTAGGTGAGGTCGTCGTCGTTGAGCAGCAGCACGTCGGCGGCGGGCACCCCGCGCAGCGCGCTCAGCTCGGTCCGCTCGCCGGCGACGTCGATCTCGTGGCGCTCGCGGCGGACCAGCCGGCCGTCGGTCAGGTCGTAGAGGCCCACCCCGATCCGGTGGGTACGCAGCGTCGGGTGCGCGGTGGGCGCCTCCTGGAGCACGACCACCTGCTCGTAGGTGCCGTCCGCGCCGATCGTCAGCTCGGGCCGCAGGGTGTTGACCTGCGCCGTCTCCAGCCACTGGGCGGCGAACTTGCGCAGCTCCCGGCCGGAGGCCGTCTCCAGCTCGGAGAGCAGGTCGTCGAAGGTGGCGTTGCCCCAGGCGTGCTTGGCGAAGTAGGCCCGCAGGCCGGCCAGGAACGGCTCCTCACCGACGTACGCGACGAGCTGCTTGAGCACGCTCGCGCCCTTGGCGTAGGTGATGCCGTCGAAGTTGACCTCGACCGCCTCCAGGTCCGGCATCTCGCAGTAGACCGGGTGGGTGGAGGAGAGCTGGTCCTGCCGGTAGCCCCAGTTCTTGCGGATGGACAGGAACGTCGTCCAGGCCTCGGTGAAGCGGGTGGCGTGGGTGTTGCACCAGTGGCTGGCCCACTCGGCGAACGACTCGTTGAGCCACAGGTCGTTCCACCAGCGCATGGTGACCAGGTCACCGAACCACATGTGCGCCAGCTCGTGCAGGATCGTGTTGGCCCGCTGCTCGTACTCGTAGTCGGTCACCTGCGAGCGGAAGAGGTAGTGCGACTCGGCGTGCGTGACGCAGCCGAAGTTCTCCATGGCGCCGGCGTTGAAGTCGGGCACCCACAGCTGGTCGTACTTGGGCAGCGGGTAGCGCACGCCGAACTGCTCGTGGAAGAAGTCGAAGCCCTGCTTGGTGACCAGGAAGAGGTCGTCCGAGTCGAGGTGCGGCGCCATGGAGGCCCGGCAGAACGCGCCCAGGTCGATGCCGTCGTGGCTGTCCCGCACCTCGTGGTACGGCCCGGCACAGAGGGCGGTGATGTAGGTGCTCATCCGCACCGAGGTGGTGAGGTGGACCGTCTTCAGCCCTTCGCCCGCCGCCTCCTCCCGCTCCACCGGCATGTTCGAGACCACCTTCCAGTGGTCCGGGACGGTGGCGTGCCAGGTGTAGACGCTCTTCAGGTCGGGCTGGTCGAAGCAGGCGTAGACCCGCTGGGCGTCGGCCGTCTCGAACTGGCTGTAGAGGTAGGTCTCGCCGTCGACCGGATCGACGGTGCGGTGCAGGCCCTGCCCGCTGTTCGAGTACGCGAAGTCCGCCTCGACGACGAGCGTGTTCTCGCTGTCCAGTCCCGACAGGGTCAGGCCCTTCTCGGCCGACCAGTCGCCCAGGTCCACCGGGGTCCCGTTCAGCGTCGCGGACCGCACCGAGTCGGCGGCCAGCTCGATGAAGGTGCTCGCGCCGGGTTCCGCGCACCGGAACCGCACCTCGGTCCTCGAACGGAAGGTGCGAGCCTCGGCCGCCGCCCGTACGGCGGACGAGAGGTCCAGACTGATGTCGTATCCGGTCACGTCGAGCAGGCGGGCCCGCTCGGTGGCCTCGACCTGCGTCAGGTTGCGCACTCCCGGCACTTTTCGTCTCCATCCCGTTTCGCCGCACGCCTTGGTGGCGCCGTCATCGACCGCTCGTGACGGCCGGATTCGAGTCTTCCATGCACGAACACCCTGTGGTGGGCGAGGTCACGCTCTCATTCCGCTGTGGGTCGACACCCGCTGGGGTGAAGATCGCAGGAGGCGCCGGGAGGCCGGCGCACACCCGTCGTGAAGGGACCAGCCGTGAGTGAGCGTGCCGCCGTAGACATGTTCTTCGACCCCCTCTGCCCGTGGGCGTGGATCACCTCCCGTTGGCTGCTGGAGGTGGAGCAGGTCCGGGACGTGGACGTCCGGTTCCGTGTGATGAGCCTCTCGGTGCTCAACGAGGGCCGGGAGCTGCCGGAGCAGTACCAGGAGCTGATGCGGACCGGCTGGGGCCCGGTGCGGGTCTGCATCGCCGTCGAGCAGCGGTACGGCCAGGACGCCGTCCGGAAGCTCTACACCGCGCTGGGCACCCGGATCCACCTCGGGCAGGAGAAGCTCACTCGTGAGCTGTTCGTCGCCGCGCTGACCGACGTCGGGCTCGACCCGGAGCTGGCCGACGTGGCCGAGGGCACCGCCCACGACGAGGCGCTGCGGGCCAGCCACGAGGCCGGCATGCGTCCGGTCGGCACCGACGTCGGCACCCCGGTGATCCACGCGCCCGGCCCGGACGGCGGCCCGGTCGCCTTCTTCGGCCCGGTGGTCACCCCGGCGCCGAAGGGGGAGGCCGCCGGCCGGCTCTGGGACGGCGTCCTGCTGGTCGCCGGCACCCCCGGCTTCTACGAGCTGAAGCGCTCCCGAGACCAGGACCCCATCTTCGACTGAACCGCTCCTTCGTTCGGCCCCACCGTGGGCAGCTCCCGGACCGACCAGGGGGTTCGCGTCGTGAACCCCCTGGTCGGCGGCGGTGGCGCGGG
>NZ_WAAS01000339.1:0-5949 GCF_008806585.1 Micromonospora sp. AMSO12t | reverse complement strand
GCCCGCCGGCACGGCTCCGCCCCCGCCGGTGACAAGCCCTCGTCGCCCACGGCATCGGAGCCCCCGGACCGGGCGGGCAGCGGCGGCGCCCTGGCCGACCCCGGGTCAGCCGGCGGACTCCAGCAGCAGCGAGATGCCCTGCCCCACGCCGACGCACATGGTGGCCAGCGCCCGCCGGCCGCCCCGGCGGCGCAGCTCCAGCGCGGCCGTCAGCGCCAGCCGGGCGCCACTGGCGCCGAGCGGGTGCCCGAGCGCGATCGCCCCGCCGTTCGGGTTGACGTGCTCGGCGTCGGACGGCAGGCCCAGCTCGCGCAGCACCGCGACGGACTGCGCGGCGAACGCCTCGTTCAGCTCGATCACGTCGACCGCGTCGAGGCCGAGGCCGAGGCGGTCGAGCAGCTTCCGGGTGGCCGGCACCGGCCCGACGCCCATCACCCGCGGCGGTACGCCGGCCGCGGCGGCGCCGGCGACCCGGGCCAGCGGGGTGAGGCCGTAGCGGGCCACGGCGGCCTCGGAGGCGACCAGCAGCGCCACCGCGCCGTCGTTGACGCCCGACGAGTTGCCGGCGGTCACCGTGCCGCCCTCGCGGAACGGGGTGGGCAGCGCGGCGAGCTTCTCCAGCGAGGTCTCCCGGGGGTGCTCGTCGACCTCGACGAGCTTGGTCTCGCGCCGCCCCGCCGGCACGGTCACTCCCACGATCTCCTCGGCGAAGCGGCCGTCGGCCTGCGCCTTCGCGGCCCGCTGCTGCGACCGGTACGCGAACTCGTCCTGCTCGGCGCGGCCGACGCCGTACGCGGCGGCGACGTTCTCCGCCGTCTCCGGCATGGAGTCGATGCCCCAGTGCTTCTTCATCAGCGGGTTGACCAGCCGCCAGCCGATGGTGGTGTCGTAGACCTCGGCGGTGCGGGAGAACGGGGTGCTCGCCTTCGGCATCACGAACGGGGCGCGGCTCATGCTCTCCACCCCGCCGGCCACCACGAGGTCCGCCTCGCCGGCCACGACGGAGCGGGCCGCGGTGGCGAGGGCGTCCAGGCCGGAGCCGCAGAGCCGGTTGACCGTGCTGCCGGGCACCTCCTCGGGCAGCCCGCCGAGCAGCGCCGCCATCCGGGCCACGTTGCGGTTGTCCTCGCCGGCCTGGTTGGCGCAGCCCAGGATCACGTCGTCCACCCGCGCCCAGTCCACCGACGGGTGTCGGGCGACCAGTTCGCGGATCACGTGCGCGGCCAGGTCGTCGGGGCGGACGGCATCCACCCAGCCGAGCTGCCGGGAGCGCTGTTCCCTGGCGAGCAGCACCAGCGGGGTCAGCAGCAGCACGGTGGGCAGCAGGGCGAGCGCCCAGCGCAGCGGGCGGTTCGGCGGCCCCGTACGGCGGGTGGCGAGCACCGCCACCGCGTGCGCGGCGAGCAGGGTGAGCGCGACCAGGTGGGTGAGCCCGAGCGCGGCCACGGCGACGGCGTACCCGGCCCAGCGCGTCCACCGGGGTCGGGCCGTCGCCTCGACCAGCAGCAGAGTCGCCAGCACCGCCAGGAAGGTGGCCAGCGCGTACGGGCGGGCCTCCTGGCCGTACCGCGAGGTGCCCGGGAGCACCGCGAGGAGCAGCCCGGCGAGCAGCCCGGCCCGGGCGCCGAGCAGGCGCTGCCCGAGGAACGCGGTCAGCCCGGCCGTAGCGGCCATGGCCAGGGCGGCGGGCAGCCGCAGCGCGGTCACCGAGTCGCCGAAGACGGCCACCCAGGCGTGCATGAACAGGTAGTAGGGGCTGGTGGCGGCGTCGATGGTGCCGGCTAGCCGGACCAGGTCCCCGGGGGACCGGCTCGCCGCACTCCAGGTGGCCAGCTCGTCGCGCCACGGCTGCGCGTGGTCGATCCCGGTCAGCACCACGGCCAGCGTGGCCAGGCTCGGCCCGATCCAGATCAGCCGGCCCGTGCGATCCGTCCCGCTCACCGCCTCGCGCACCGGCGGGACGCGGTCGCCGGGCGGGTCAGCGGAACCGGTCACATACCGCAGCGTCACACAGTCCGGCCGTCCGGTGCGCCGATCCGCCGATCGGGCGCTGGCGTCAGCCCTCGACCGTGACCCCGTGCTTCCCGCACGCCGCCACGAAATCGGGCAGGATCTGGCGCAGCGTCTGCCGGTAGAGCTCGGCCCCCGGCCCGGTCTCGCCGCGTAGACGCTGCACCCGTTCCACCTGACCGACCATGGTGACCCCGACCTTCGCGAGCTGGGGGTCTGCCGAGGCCTGGAAGAGCTCGGTCAGCTCCACCAGCTTCTCGCGGGGCACGACGGGCCCCTGCTCACCGCGCAGCAGCACCCCGCTGGAGCGGCACGCGCGTACCCCGCTGTCCTCGTCGGCGGGCGACGCGAAGCTCCGGTACGCCACCACGGCGCCGGCCCCCACGAGAAGCAGCCCGAGCAGGGCGGCGGCGACCACCACGACGCGACGCCGACGCCGGGGATCCGGGCCGGCGGCCGGGGCGGTCGTCGTCCCGGTGCCCGTCGGGGCGGGGTCGGCGTGCGGGTCGGTCATGGGGGTTTCCTCCGTTCGGGTGGCGGCGGAGCCTAGCATCGGCGGTGGTCGGGGTGTGGCCCGTGATGTGGGATCCCGCACGCACTCGTTGGCCGGCCCCCGTCGGGTGTGGCAGCATGACCTCCATGACCGCCGCTGTCGTCCGCCGCTTCGTGGCTCGTCGCCACGTCGACTACGGCCGCGTGCGCAGCGCGATCTGTCCGGCCCACTGACGACGCCCGACCACTCTGTCTCGGGCGCGCCGCGCGCCGGCTGTTCCGACACCGTTGTCGCCAGCCCGTTCCGACGGGTCGGCCGCGCGCCTTGCGTGTTCCCGAGGCACCGCAGACAACGGAGGACGCCGCCATGGCGGTCAGCAGCATCCCGGCCCGGGCCGGGGACCCGACGTCCCCCCGACCGGCCCGGACTCCCCGCCGGCCCCGAGGTGAAGGTCAGTGGGCGCTCGGTCACCGCGAGCCGCTCAACCCCAACGAGCGGATCAAGAAGGACGACGACCCGCTGAACGTACGGGCCCGGATCGAGAACATCTACGCCCACCAGGGGTTCGCCTCGATCGATCCGCAGGACCTCCGTGGCCGCTTCCGCTGGTGGGGCCTCTACACCCAGCGCAAGGCGGGCATCGACGGCGGCCGTACGGCCGTGCTGGAGCCGCACGAGCTGGAGGACGAGTTCTTCATGCTCCGGGTCCGGGTGGACGGGGGCGAGCTGAGCCTGGCGCAGCTGCGGGTGGTCGCGGACATCTCCCGCGAGTTCGCCCGGGACACCGCCGACATCACCGACCGGCAGAACATCCAGTACCACTGGATCCGGGTCGAGGACATGCCGGAGATCTGGCGCCGCCTGGAGTCGGTCGGCCTGCAGACCACCGAGGCGTGCGGCGACTGCCCCCGGGTGGTGCTGGGCAGCCCGGTCGCCGGGGTGGCCCGCGACGAACTGCTCGACCCGACGCCGGCGGTCGACGAGATCGTCCGCCGCTACGTGGGCGACAAGGCGTACTCCAACCTGCCGCGCAAGTTCAAGACCTCCATCTCCTGGCTGGTCGACACCCCGTACGAGGCGAACGACATCTCCTTCCTCGGGGTGGACCACCCGGACCACGGGCCGGGCTTCGACGTCTGGGTCGGCGGCGGCCTGTCCACGAATCCGATGCTGGCCAAGCGGCTCGGCGTCTGGGTGTCGCTGGAGGAGGTGCCGGACGTCTGGGCGGGCGTGGTCGGCATCTTCCGCGACTACGGCTACCGCCGGTTGCGCAACCGCGCCCGGCTGAAGTTCCTGGTCGCCGACTGGGGCGTGGAGAAGTTCCGCGAGGTGCTGGAGAAGGAGTACCTGGGTCGGGCGTTGCTCGACGGCCCGGCCCCGCAGCTGCCCGACAGGCCGGTGGACCACATCGGGGTGCACCCGCAGCGCGACGGGCGCAACTACGTCGGGGCTGCCCCGGTGGTGGGCCGGGTATCCGGCGGGCAGCTCGCCCGCCTGGCCGACGTGGTCGAGGCGCACGGCAGCGGGCGGGTGCGGCTCACCCCGTACCAGAAGCTGCTGGTGCTGGACGTGGCGCCGGAGCGGACCGACTCGCTGGTGCGCGAGCTGCGCGGGATCGGCCTGGAGGCGCAGCCGTCGGCCTGGCGGCGCGGCACGATGGCCTGCACCGGCATCGAGTACTGCAAGCTGGCCATCGTCGAGACCAAGGCGCGCGGCGAGGAGCTGGTGGCCCGGCTGGAGGAGCGGCTGCGCGACTTCGACGCCGACATCTCCATCCACCTCAACGGCTGCCCCAACGCCTGCGCCCGCACGCAGGTCGCCGACATCGGCCTCAAGGGCCAGCTCGTCGTCGGCCCGGACGGCCGCCAGGTGGAGGGCTTCCAGGTCCACCTCGGCGGCGGGCTCGGCATGGCCGAGGGACAGACGGCCGGGTTCGGCCGCAAGCTGCGCGGTCTGAAGACCACCGCCGAGGAGCTTCCGGCGTACGTGGAGCGGCTGGCCCGGCGCTACCTGGCCGGCCGGGAGACGGGCGAGACGTTCGCCAACTGGGTGATCAGGGTCGACGAGGAGGAACTCCGATGAGCGATCGAAGCGAGCGAACCAGGGGTGCCGTGGGGCCTCGTCGCGGTGCCGAGCGAAGCGAGGTGACGCGATGAGCGAGACCCGTTCCGCGCCGTTGTACTGCCCGTACTGCGGCGAGGAGGACCTGCGGCCGAGTGAGGCCGGCCACGGCGCCTGGGAGTGCCACGCGTGCGCCCGGGTGTTCACGGTGAAGTTCACCGGCCTGCTCGGCCGGGCGGTGGCCCGGTGAGCGGGGGCACGGGCGACCGGCCCGGTCTCGTCTCGGCGACGGGCCTGGGCCTGGTCGGCCTGGGCGCCCCGGCTCCGGCCGACGCGGCCCGGCGCGGCCCCGACGAGCTGCGCGCGCTGGCCGAGGCGGCCGGCCGGGACCTGGAGGGCGCGCCGGCGCTGGAGATCGCGCGCTGGGCGGCCGAGACCTTCGGCGCCCGGTTCTGCGTCACCAGTTCGATGGCCGACGCCGTGCTGGCCCATCTGGTCTCCCGGGTCGCCCCGGGGGTGGACGTGGTCTTCCTCGACACCGGACTGCACTTTCCGGAGACGCTCCGGGTCCGCGACGAGGTGGCCCGGACGCTGCCGGTGAACGTGCGCTCGATCCGGCCGCGCCTGACCGTGGGCCAGCAGGACGGCCAGTACGGCCCGCGCCTGTTCAACAAGGCTCCGGACGACTGCTGCCAGCTGCGCAAGGTGGAGCCGCTGGAGCGGGCGCTCGCCGGCTACGACGCCTGGGCCGCCGGGCTCCGCCGGGACGAGTCGCCGACCAGGGCGAACACGCCGGTGGTGACCTTCGACGCGCGCCGGGGCAAGGTCAAGGTCAACCCGATCGCGGCCTGGCGGCAGGCCGACGTGGACGCCTACGTCGCCCGCTGGAACGTGCCGGTCAACGAGCTGTTCAAGCAGGGCTACGGCTCGATCGGCTGCTGGCCCTGCACCCGCCGCACGAAGGCGGGGGAGGACCCCCGGGCCGGCCGCTGGGCGATGTTCGAGAAGACCGAGTGCGGCCTGCACGTCTGACCGGGCCGGTCCCGGGCTCTCCCGCGTCGGGGGCGTCCGGGCCGGGCTCTCCCGCGTCGGGGGCGCCCGGGCCGTCGGAACCGGCCGGGCCGTCAGGAGCGCCCGGGTCGTGGCGGCCGGTCGGGCTGTCGGAGGTGGCCGACCCGGTGGTCCTGGTCGCCCACGGCAGCCGGGACCCGAGGGCCGCCGAGGCGACCCGGGCGCTGGCCCGGGCCGTGTCGGCCGCCCGGCCGGGCACGCCGGTGCTGGCGAGCTGGTTGGACCACACCGAGCCGGGACCGGCGGCCGTGCTGCGGAACCTGGCCGCCGCCGGGCACCCCCGGGCCGTGCTGGTGCCGCTGCTGCTCACGGCG
>NZ_WAAS01000338.1:0-5959 GCF_008806585.1 Micromonospora sp. AMSO12t | reverse complement strand
CGTCGATCCGGGCTGGTCCCCCGGTCGGGACACCCCCCGCCCAGGTCGACGCACCCGCCGGGGCGGCACCACGACCGCCCCGGCGTCACGCGAGGTCAGCCCTCGAACGCCTCCGGCGCCGGGCAGGAACACACCAGGTTCCGGTCGCCGTACGCGCCGTCGATGCGCCGCACCGGCGGCCAGTACTTCCCGGCCCGCTCCACCCCGGCCGGGTACGCGCCCACCGACCGCGGGTACGGGTGCGACCACTCGTCGCCCGACACCATCGCCGCGGTGTGCGGGGCATTGGCGAGAGGATTGTCGCCGGCCGGCCACTCCCCCGAGGCCACCCGGTCGATCTCCGCCCGGATGGCGATCATCGCGTCGCAGAACCGGTCCAGCTCGGCCAGGTCCTCGCTCTCGGTGGGCTCCACCATCAGCGTCCCCGCCACCGGGAACGACATCGTCGGCGCGTGGAACCCGTAGTCGATCAGCCGCTTCGCCACGTCGTCCACGCTCACCCCGGTCGCCTTCGTCAGCGGCCGCAGGTCCAGGATGCACTCGTGCGCCACCAGGCCCTTGTTGCCCGCGTACAGCACCGGGAAGTGCCCGCGCAGCCGCGCCGCCACGTAGTTCGCCGCCAGCACCGCCACGCCGGTGGCCCGCACCAGCCCCGCCGCGCCCATCATCCGCAGGTACGCCCACGGGATCGGCAGGATCCCCGCCGACCCGTACCGCGCCGCCGAGATCGCCGGCCGGCCGTCGACGTGCACCCCCAGCGGATCGCCCGGCAGGAACGGCGCCAGGTGCGCCCGCACCGCCACCGGTCCCACCCCGGGACCGCCGCCGCCGTGCGGGATGCAGAACGTCTTGTGCAGGTTCAGGTGCGACACGTCCGCCCCGAACTTCCCCGGCTTGGCGAACCCGACCAGCGCGTTGAGGTTCGCCCCGTCGACGTACACCTGACCGCCGGCGTCGTGGACCTTCGCGCACAGCGACGCGATGCCCGTCTCGTACACCCCGTGCGTCGACGGATACGTCACCATGATCGCCGCGAGGGCGTCCCGATGCTTGTCGATCTTCGCGTCGAGGTCCACCAGGTCGATGTTGCCGCCGTCGTCGCAGCCCACCACGACGACCCGCATGCCCGCCATCACCGCGCTGGCGGCGTTGGTGCCGTGCGCCGACGACGGGATCAGACACACGTCCCGGTGGGCCTCGCCCCGCTGGCGGTGGTACGACCGGATCGCCAGCAGACCCGCCAGCTCACCCTGCGAACCGGCGTTGGGCTGCACGCTGACCGCGTCGTAGCCGGTCACCTCCGCCAGCCACCCCTCCAACTGGGAGATCATCTCCCGGTAGCCGGTGGTCTGCGCGTCCGGCGCCAACGGGTGCACGTGCGCGAACTCCGGCCAGCTCACCGGCTCCATCTCGGTGGTGGCGTTGAGCTTCATCGTGCACGACCCGAGTGGGATCATCCCCCGGTCCAGGGCGTAGTCGAAGTCCGACAGCCGCCGCAGGTAGCGCAGCATCGCCGTCTCCGAGTGGTGACTGCGGAACACCGCGTGGGTGAGGAAGTCCGACGTACGGGCCAGCGCCGCCGGCAACGCGCCCTCGACCGGAGCGTCCGCCACGGCCACCGACCGCCCGGCCACGGTGGCCCCGAACGCGTCGCACACCTTCCGCAGGTGCGCGGGGGTGGTCGTCTCGTCGCAGGACACCCCCACGTGGTCGGCGTCGACCAGCCGCAGGTTGACCCCCCGGGCCGCGGCGTCGGCGACCACCGCCTCGGCGCCGCCGGGCACCCGCACCAGGACGGTGTCGAAGAACGCCTCGTGCACCACCTCGACGCCGTCGACACCCCGCAGCGACGCCGCCAACCGCACCGCCATGCCATGGGTACGGCGGGCGATGCGCCGCAGCCCGTCCGGGCCGTGGTAGACGGCGTACATGCCGGCCATCACCGCCAGCAGCACCTGCGCGGTGCAGATGTTGCTGGTCGCCTTCTCCCGCCGGATGTGCTGCTCCCGGGTCTGCAACGCCAGCCGGTACGCCGGGTTGCCGTCCGCGTCACGCGACACCCCCACCAGCCGGCCCGGCAGCATCCGCTCCAGCCCCGCCCGTACCGCCAGGTAGCCGGCGTGCGGCCCGCCGAAGCCCATTGGCACGCCGAAACGCTGGGTGGTGCCGGCCGCGATGTCGGCGCCGATCTCCCCGGGCGCGCGCAGCAGCGTCAGGGCCAGCAGGTCCGCCGCCACGGTCACCAACGCCCCGACCGCGTGCGCCGCCTCGACCAGAGCCGCCTGGTCACGCACCGCCCCCGACGCCCCCGGGTACTGCAGGTGCAGGCCGAAGAACTCCGCCGGCAACTCGTCGCGCCCGGTGTCGACGATCCGCACGTCGATGCCGAGAGGCTCGGCCCGGCTGGTGATCACCGCGATGGTCTGCGGCAGGGTGTCGGCGTCGACCACGTACACCGCGCTCCTGCTCTTCGACGCGCGGCGCGCGAGCGTCATCGCCTCCGCCGCGGCGGTGCCCTCGTCGAGCATCGACGCGTTCGCGGTGGCCAGCCCCGTCAGGTCCGTGACCATGGTCTGGAAGTTCAGCAGCGCCTCCAGCCGCCCCTGGCTGATCTCCGGCTGGTACGGCGTGTACGCCGTGTACCAGGCCGGGTCCTCCAGCACGTTGCGGCGGATCACCGCCGGGGTGTGCGTGCCGTGGTAGCCCAGACCGATCATCGACACGGCCACCGTGTTGCGGGCCGCCAGGGCCCGCAGCTCCGCGAGGGCGTCGTGCTCGCTGGCCGGCTCCGGCAGGTCCAGGGTGCCGTGCCAGCGGATCACCTCGGGAATCGCCGCGTCCATCAGCTCTTCGACCGAGCCGTAGCCGACGGCCTCCAACATCCGGCGCTCGTCGTCCGGATCCGGGCCGATGTGGCGGGCGGCGAACTGCTCTGCGGTCATGGGCGGCGCTCCCGGGGGCGAGGTCGACAGGTCGGCCTCCCCCTCTGTCGCGCCCGCGAGGCGCTCCACAGTGCCTGCCCACGAGGTCCTTTTGCCTGAGAGGTTCCGGGGAGGATTTGCCCCTTCGGCGCCGCCCGGGATGCTGCTGGGCGGTCTCTCCCACGTGGGTGCTGCCGGCATGGTCAACGCTACCAGCGCCGCACCGCCCACCGGAGGTCGTACCCCCGCCGGCGACGACAGTCGATGACCGGCCGGCCCCGCACCCCCGGCGGACCGCTACCGGCCGACGCCCGCCAGCCCCGCCGCGGCGTCGCCGGCCGTCCGGTCGGCCAACGCCGGCAGCAGCCGCCCCAGCGGCGCGTCGACGGTCAACGCCGCATACCCGTCGCCCCGGGTCGGGCCCTGGTTGACGATCACCACCGGAATGCCCAGCTTCGCCGCGCGCACCACGAACCGGCGACCCGACATCACCGTCAACGACGAACCCAGCACCAGCAGCAGCCGCGCCCGCGCCACCAGCTCGAAACAGCGCGACACCCGGGCCGCCGGCACCGTCTCCCCGAAGAACACCACGTCCGGCTTCAGCATGCCGACCCGGCAGAACGTGCAGTCGACCGTACGGAACCGGGCCACCTCGTCGTCGGCGAGATCCACGTCACCGTCCGGGTTGACCGCCGCGGCCCGCGCGTCGAAGCCCGGGTTCGCCTCCCGCAGCCGCCGGTCCAACTCCTCCCGCGACGTCCGGTTACCGCAGCCCAGGCACACCACCTCGTCGAGGCGGCCGTGCAACTCCACCACCCGCGGGCTGCCCGCGGCCGTGTGCAGCCCGTCCACGTTCTGCGTGATGATCCCCTCGACCAACCCGCCGGCCTGCAGCCGCGCCACCGCCCGGTGCCCCTCGTTCGGGGCCGCCCGCGCGATCACCCGCCACCCCAGGTGGCTGCGCGCCCAGTAGCGCCGCCGCGCCTGCGCGTCGCGCGTGAACGCCTGGTACGTCATCGGGGTGTGCCGCCGCGCCGCGCCGCTGGGCCCCCGGTAGTCCGGGATGCCCGACTCGGTGGACAGGCCCGCCCCGCTCAACACCACGACACCACCGCCGGCCACCAGGCCGGCCAGCGCGTCGACCGTCTCCGTCACCCGTCCATGCTGCCTCAGGCAACCACCCTGCGGCGAACACCCGGGCACCGCCGCCGCCCCGCGGAGGAGCTCGTGAAGATCACCACCGGCCGGTGATCTCTACCGCCGCGCCCGACCCGGGCCCCGCCGACCGGCCCCGCCGTGACGGGACGGCGGCTAGGTTGGCGGTATGCGCGTCGTCATCGCCGGAGGACACGGCAAGATCGCCCAGCTGACCCACCGCGAACTCGCCGGACGCGGCGACACCGCCATCGGGCTGATCCGCAACCCCGACCACTCCGCCGCCCTGCGTGCCGCCGGCGCCCAGCCCGTCGTGGCCGACCTCGAACACGTCGGCGCCGACGAGCTCGCCGCCCACCTCGAGGGCGCCGACGCCGTCCTCTTCGCCGCCGGCGCCGGCCCCGGCAGCGGCGCCGCCCGCAAGGACACCGTCGACCGGGCCGGTGCCGTCCTGCTCGCCGACGCCGCGCAACGCGCCGACGTCCGCCGCTACCTGCTGCTGTCCTCGATGGGAGTGGAAGGCGAACCACCCGCCGGCACCGACGAGGTGTTCGCGGCGTACCTGCGCGCCAAGAAGGCCGCCGAGGACGACCTGACCGGCCGCGACCTCGACTGGACGATCCTGCGACCCGGCCGGCTCACCGACGACGCGCCCACCGGGCGGATCACCCTCACCCGACACGCCCCCGCGGGCGCCGTGACCCGCACCGACGTCGCCCGGGTCCTCGTCGCCCTGCTCCACCACCCGCACAGCGCCGGCGCGATCCTGGAACTCGTCGGCGGCAACACCCCCATCGCCGACGCCGTCGCCGCCGTCGACCAGCACTGACCCGCCGTCCGGCGGGCAGGCGACGCCGCTACTCGCCGAGCACGGCACGCAGTTGCGCGCCGACCGCCCCGGCCGCCTCCGCGTCGGAGCGCAACTGCTCCGACTGCTCCGACAGGTACGCCTGCCACCGGCTCAGGTGCTGCTGCGCCGTCGCCACCGCCGCCACCAACGCCGCCTGCCGGCCCTCCAGCTCCCGCACCTGCCGCCGCAACTCCTCGCCCTCCGCCCCCGCCGGGCCGGCGACACCCCCGGCCAGCACGTGCGCCTCGGCGATGATCTCGTCGGCCTGCCGCCGCGCCTCCGCGATGATCTCCGCGCCCTCCGCGCTGGCCTCACCGATCGTCCGGTTCGCCTCGTCCTGCGCCCGCACCGCCAACTCGATCACCATCGGATCCGGGCCCTGCGCGCCGGTGCTGGGCAACGCGCCGTGGCGCAACATCTCCACCTGCCGCGCCAGGCCCTCGTTCTCCCGCCGTAACCGGTCCACCTCACCACCCAGCAGCGCCGACCGCTCGTCGGCCGACCGGGCCAGGCCCGACACCTCGTCGGCGGACAGCCACCGGCCACCCCGGAACCGGCGCGCCTCCAACGCGCCCACGGCCCGGGTCAGCTCACCGTGCGCATCGGCGACCACCCGGTCGCCGTGGTCGACGCTCATCGCACACCCGTCCAACTGAAGTCGTCCGGCGCGGCGGCGGCAGCGCCCGCCAGCGGCGGATACAGGCAATGGTCGTAACTCTCCATCAGGATCCGCTCCCGCGGCACCCCCGACGCCGTCAACGCGGCAACCGTCGCCCCGGTCATCTCCGGGCTGCCGCACACCAGCACCTCGGTGTCGTGCCACGGACCCAACCGCACCGCGGTCTCACCGGCCGTGCCCACCGCCCCCTGCCACTGCCAGCCGGACTCCACCGTCGGCACGTACCGCAGCCACCCGGACTGCCACGACTGCGCCGACGCGGCCGCCGCCAACTCCCGCAACGCCACGTCGTCGTACAGGTCGTCCGGGGTCCGTCCCCCCACCACCAACGTCGTCGAGCGCCCCGGACCC
>NZ_WAAS01000337.1:0-5983 GCF_008806585.1 Micromonospora sp. AMSO12t | reverse complement strand
GCGCGGGCGAGCACCACGAGGGCGTCGACGAGCTGCCCCCACAGCTCGCGCAGCTCCCCCGCCTCCGGCCGTAGTTGGGCCAGCCGGGGCGCGGCCAGCCCCTCCTCCTGGTCGCCGAGGAACTCCAGCATCAGCTCCGTGCCGCGCAGCTGCACCGGGTAGGGGACGGTGATCGTGCCGTGGCGGGCGCCGACCTCCCAGAGCCGGGCCAGCGCGGCGAACTCGGCCGCCGCCCACTGCCCGGCGATCATCTGCCGGCCGAAGGCGGTGCGACCGGCCATCGCCCGGTTCTCCCTGGACCGGCGGACCCGGCGGCCCTCCAGGTAACCGGCGTCGCGGTGGAAGAGGCGGTGCTGGGGGTCCCGGTACCGCTTGGCCGCCAGCAGGCAGGACCGGTCGGTGCCGGGCACCGCCCGGCGGACGAGGTGGACGTCCGCCTCCTTGCCGGTCTTGAGCATCCCGAGTTCGGTGTCCTTGGCGGCCAGTTCGGTGACCAGCCACTCGGGGTGGGGCTGCGGGCCGTGCACGGCGTCGTCCCAGGACGACCAGCGCTCCCCCGTGTCGGGGTCGGGCTCGGCGTCGGGGTCGGCGAGGGCGGGCTCGGCGGCCCGGCCACGCTTCAGGAAGAGCTGTTCGTCGTCGTCGAAGCGGCGCTTGCCGCGGGTACGGCGCTCGCGCGCCGGAAGGTCGTGATCGCGCACTGCGGTGGTGATCCCTTGCTCGAGGCTGATGGGGGCAGGTGGTAGTGACCTGCGAAGACGGCCATGACCGACCCCCTCTCCTCGACCGGGCGCGGACCCGGTTGCACGATGCGCCGACCATGCTCGCGGTCCGACGCCGCCCCGGTCAACCGAATTACGCCAGCCCAGGTCCGGCGCCCCGCCGGGGCTGGGCGGAAACCCCTTGGCCAGCCGCCGCGCCGGCTCACCGGGCGGCTGGTGGCGCTCCCCCGTCAGGCGGCGAGCACCGTCGCGACGGCGGCGATCACGCCGTCCGCCGTGCGGGTGGGGGCGAACCGGTCGTCGACCCAGCTCCGCCCCCGGTGCAGCCAGACGCTGGGTAGGCCCACGGCGGCGGCGCCCCCGATGTCCGCCTCCGGGCCGTCGCCGACCACCCAGGCGCCGCGCAGGGGCAGCCGTACCCGCCGGGCGGCCAGCGCGAAGATCCTCGGGTTGGGCTTGCTGACGCCGACCTCCTCGGAGATGACCCAGTCGGCGACGAAGCGGTCCAGCCCGGTACGCCGGATCATGGCCTCCTGCTGGCGTACCCCGCCGTTGCTGACCACCACGGGCGTCCAGCCGGCCCCGTCGGCGATCCGCAGCGCGCAGGCGACCAGCGGGTCGAGCCGGATGTTGGCCACCACGCCGTCGTGCAGCTCCTCGACCAGGTCGATGGACGGGATCCGCAGCCCGTAGCGGTCACGCACGGCGTCGGCCACGTCCCACCGGTCGGTCAGCCCGTCGGCGTCGATGGACAGCAGCCAGTCGATGTCGGCCGGCGGCGCGCCGACACCGGCCAGGAAACGCTCCCCCCAGGCGCGGAACGGACCGGCCCGGTCGAGCAGCGTGTTGTCCAGGTCCAGCAGGAGCAGCGGCACTCGGGCACCTTACGGGAGCGCGACCGCCCGGCGACAGTGCCGGCTCCTCCCCGCGCCCGTCAGGCCGGCAGCGCGGAGCGGGCGCCGCCCTGGTGGGGCAGGCGGTCGAGCAGCATGCAGTGGGCCGCCCGGGTCGCCGCGAGGGCCTCCGGGGCGAGCGCGACGACCAGTACGGCCTCGCCGGTGTCCGCGCCCCGGGCCAGCGGCCGGCCCTCCGGGTCGTAGACCGCCGCGCCGCCGTTGAACCGCCACGGGTCGGCGCCGCCGACGAGGTTGGCGAACACCACGTACATCGTGTTGTCCAGCGCACGGGCGGCGTAGTAGAGGTCGCGGCGGTGCTCGGAGCCGGCCAGGTAGCCGCTCGGGCAGAGGTAGCCGTGCGCCCCGTCGGCCGCCGCTGCCCGGCCGTGCTCGGGGAAGCAGCCGTCGTAGCAGATGCCGAGCCCGAGCCGCCAGTCGTCGACGAGCAGGGTGGTACCCCGGTCACCGGCGACGAACAGCTCCCGCTCGCCGCTCCACAGCTGCTGCTTGTCGTAGCCGACGCGGACCTCGCCGGAGCGGTCGACCAGCAGGGCGGAGATCGTCCGCCGGCCGTCCGGGTGCCGGACGGCGGCGCCGACCACCACGGCGGCGCCACCGTCGCGAGCCGCCTCGCGCAGCGGGTCCAGCCGCGGGTCGTCCACCCGGGCCGCCGTGTCGGCCGCGACGTCGGTGCCGGCCGGATCGGCCGCGAGCGTCGGCAGGTGGTACGCCGGCAGGAAAAGCTCGGGCAGCACGGTCACCCGGGCGCCCCGCTCCGTGGCCTGGCGGACCAGCCGGGCGGCGCTCGCCGCGTTGCCGGCCACGTCGCCGGGGACGGGCTCGGCCTGCACGGCCGCGACGGTCAGCGGTGCGGCGGGGACCGCGACGGCGGTGGGAAGTGGCATCACCGGCCGATCCTAATCCGACGCGCCGACCTTGGATGATCATGCGCGCGGCCAAACCAAGCCGTACGTACGGTTTGCATGGTGGGGGGCGAGCTGTCACGATCGACCCGTGCCCAGAGTAAGTCAGGACCAGCTCGACGCGCGCCGGCAGGAGATTCTCGCCGCCGCGCGGGCCTGTTTCGCCCGGCACGGCTACGAGGGCGCCACCGTCCGCCGGCTCGAGGAGGCCACCCGGCTGTCCCGGGGCGCGATCTTCCACCACTTCCGCGACAAGGACTCGCTCTTCCTGGCGGTGGCCGAGGACGACGCCGCGGCCATGGTGGAGACGGTGGCCCGCAACGGCCTGGTCCAGGTCATGCGGGACCTCCTGGCCGGCGCGGTCTCCCCCGACACCACCGGCTGGCTGGGCAGCCAACTGGAGGTGTCCCGGCGGCTCCGGACCGACCCGGCGTTCGCCAGGCGGTGGGCGGAACGGTCGGCGGCGATCGCCGAGGCGACCCGCGACCGGCTCGCCCGGCAGCGGGAGGCGGGCGTGCTCCGCGAGGACATGCCGATCGACGTGCTGGCCCAGTTCCTCGAACTCGCCTACGACGGCCTGGTGCTGCACCTGGCGATGGGCCGTCCCGCCGGCGACCTCGGCCCGGTGCTCGACCTGGTCGAGGAGGCCGTCCGCCGCCGCTGACCGGCCGCCCTCGCGCCACTGCGTATCGGTCCGGTAACTCGGTCCACGCGGTGGGTCCACCCTGGCGGGCCTGCTCCACAATTGGGTCGCGATCCCCCTCGCCCGACAGGAGCAGCACATGACCGTCCTCGCCGCACCTGGTGACACCTGGGGCATCTCCGGTCCCGCCTTCCTCGGGGTCTATCTCCTCGCAGCCGTCGTGATCATCGTCGGCACGGTCGTCCACCGGCTCTCGGTCCTCGCCGGGCCGCAGGTGGGCGACGTGGGTCAGCTCGGCCCGCAGCAGGTCGCCTACCTCAACGGCGGGCAGCAACTGGCGATCTGGGCCTCGCTCGGCGGGCTGCGCAGCAGCGGGGCCATCGGCGTACGCCCGGACCGGCGGCTCACCACCGGCGGTGCGCTGCCGGCCGGGATCACGCCACTGGACCAGGCCATCCACTTCGCGGCCGGCCGGAACGCCACCACCCGGGAACTGGCCCGCGACGAGTGGGTGGTCCGGGCGCTCGACCAGCTCCGGACGAGTCTGGAGCAGCGCGGACTCGCGCTCCCGCCGGCCCGCCGGGCCGCGCTGCGCCGGGGCGCGTTCCTGCTCACCGCCCTGCTGCTGGTCGGCGTGTTGCGCATCTTCGCCGGCCTGGGCAACGACCGTCCCGTGGGCTGGCTCGTGCTGAGCCAGCTCCCGCTGATCGTCGTGGCCGTCCTCCTGTACCGGGTGCCGTGGCGCACCCGCGCCGCCACCCAGGCCCTGCGCGGCCTGCGGCGTCAGCACACCTACCTCGCGCCCGCCTCGGCCCCCGCCTACGCCACCTACGGCGCGGCGGGCGCCGCGATGGGGGTCGCGCTGTTCGGCACCGCGTCGCTCTACGCCATGGACCCCGGCTTCGCCAGCCAGGCCGAGATCCAGCGCCAGGCGATCAGCGGCTCCGGCGCCTCCTCGACCGGCGGCGGATGCGGCGGCGGCAGCTCGTGCAGCGGGGGCAGCTCGTGCGGCGGCGGCGGGGGTTGCGGCGGAGGCGGGTGCGGCGGATGACCGGCCCCGCCGGCGTCGGCATCGGCTGGCGGCCGGAGATCGCCGGGTTCGTCGCCGACCTGCCCGGGCTGCGCTTCGTGGAGGTGGTCGCGGAGAGCGTCGCCGCGACCGGGCCACCGCCCGCCGGGCTGGCCGCGCTGCGCGAGCGCGGCGTGACGGTCGTACCGCACGGCGTGCGCCTCTCCCTCGGCGGCGCGGAACCGGTCGACCCGGCGCGCGTCGCCCACCTGGGCGCGGTGGCGGAGCTGGTCGGGGCGCCGCTGGTCAGCGAGCACATCGCCTTCGTCCGGGCCGGCGGCGTCGAGGCCGGTCACCTGCTGCCGCTGCCCCGCAGCCGGGAGGCGGTCGACGCGGTCTGCGCCAACGTCGCCCGCGCGCAGGCCGCGCTGCCGGTGCCGCTCGCGCTGGAACCGATCGCGGCCCTGTTCGACTGGCCCGACGACGAGCTGGACGAGGCCGACTTCCTCACCGAGATCCTGGACCGCACCGGCGCGTTCCTGCTGCTGGACGTCGCCAACGTGTACGCCAACGCCCGCAACCGGGGCACCGACCCGCTGGCGCTGCTCGACCGGCTGCCGCTGGAGCGGGTCTCCTACGTGCACGTGGCGGGCGGCGCCGAGCACGGCGGCTACTACCACGACACGCACACCGATCCGGTGCCCCCGGCGGTGCTCGACCTGATCCGCGAGCTGTGCGCCCGCCGCCGGCCGCCGGCGTTCCTGCTGGAACGCGACGGGCACTACCCGCCCGCCCCGGTGCTCCGCGCCGAGTTGGACGCCCTCGCCGCCGTGTCCGGCTTCCCGGTGGTGACGTGAGCGGCGACCTGGCCGAGCGGCAGGCGGCGCTGGTGGCGGCGCTGGTCGCCGGCGGCCCGGTGCCGGCGGGCTTCGACCCGGCGGCGCTCGCCGCCGCCGGGACCGCGCTGCTCCGCAAGCGCGCCGGGGAGGTGGCCCGGCACTGGCCGCTGCTCGCCGCCGGTCTCGGTCCCCGGTGGCCGGAGACCTTCGCCCGCTGGGCGGCCGGGCGGCCGACCGGAGGCTCGCTGCGCGACGGCTGGGACCTGGCCCGCGACCTGCGCGACCGGGGCGCGCTGCCGCCGCTCGGCGCGGAGGAGTTGGCCGCGCGCGAGGCCGCCCACCGCTACGACGGGCACACCCCGCCGCGCCCGCGTCGGCTGCCGGCGTGGGGGCGCGCCGGCGGGGCCGTCGCGGTCCAGCTCGCCGGTCGGGTACGCCTGCTGCGTCCCGCCCGCAGCTGAACCGCCCGCCACCGGACCGCCCGCCGCTGAGCGCCCACCGCGCACCGGCCCGAGGGCCCCGCTGGCGGATCCGGCCGGGTGCGGCAGGATCGACGGCATGGATCTCGGACTGACCGATCGGGTGTACGTACTCACCGGCGCCTCCCGAGGGCTGGGCTTCGCCACCGCGCAGTGTCTCGTCGCCGACGGCGCCCGGGTGGTGCTCTCCGCCCGCGACGCCGACGCGGTGGCCGCCGCCGCGCAGCGCCTCGGCGGGCCGGAGCGGGCGGTCGGGCTTACCGCCGACCTGGCCGACGCGCAGACGCCGGAGCGCCTCGTGGCGGTGGCCCGGGAGCACTTCGGACGGCTCGACGGGGCACTGGTCTCGGTCGGCGGGCCGCCGCCGGGCAGCGCCGCCTCGGTCACCGACGAGCAGTGGCGCCGCTCCTTCGAGACGGTCTTCCTCGGCACCGTCCGGATGGTTCGCACCGTCGCCGAGCACCTGGCCGGG
>NZ_WAAS01000336.1:0-6003 GCF_008806585.1 Micromonospora sp. AMSO12t | reverse complement strand
GCAGGCGGTGGGTGCCGGCTGGTCGGTGGTGGGGACGTACCACTCGGGTCGGGTCGAGGTGCCGGGCGTCGAGACGCGCCGGCTCGACGTGACGGACCGGGCCGCCGTGCGCGAGCTGGTCGCCCGGGTCCGCCCCGAAGCCGTGGTCGGCACCCCCTACCGGTACGGCGACTGGGCGGTGACCGCCGACGGGGCCGCCCACGTCGCGTACGCCGCCGCCGAGGCGGGGGCGCGGCTCGTGCACGTGTCCAGCGACGCCGTGCACGCCGGCCGCCCGGAGCCGTACGCCGACGACGAGCCGCCCAGCCCGATCTTCCCGTACGGGGCGGCCAAGGCCGCGGCCGAGACCGCCGTCCGCGTCCTCGACCCGGGCGCGGCGCTGGTGCGTACCTCGCTGATCGTCGGGGAGGGGAGCAAGCAGATCCAGCTCTGCCACGACGCGCTCGCCGGCCGGGCGAGCCTGTTCACCGACGAACTGCGCTGTCCGGTCGACGTCACCGACCTGGCCGCCGCCGTGCTGGAGCTTCTCCGTACCGACTGTGCCGGCCCGCTCAACGTGGCCGGTCCGGACGCGGTCAGCCGCGCGGAACTGGGCCTGCTGGTCGCCGCGCACTCCGGCATCGACCCGGCCGGCATGAAGACCACCACCGGCGCCGCTGCCGGCGTGCTCCGCCCCGCGGAGGTGCGCCTCGACTCCACCCGCGCCGCCGGGCTGCTCCGCACCCGCCTGCGCGGGGTGCGCGAACTGCTCATCCGCTGATCCGCCGGAAAGCCCTGCCCGTGCCGGGTGCGGTCGCCGTCGTCGACGCACACTTTCTGTGCACAACTCTTGTGCACAGAAAGTGTGCACAGATATTGTGCAGGAATGGAGAATCCTTCGGCCGCCCGTGAACCGGCTCGCGAGGTCCGGATCGACCACCGGCAGGTGCGGGTGCTGGCACACCCGCTGCGGATGCGGCTGCTCGGCGCGCTACGGATCAAGGGCCCGTCGACCGCCACCCGCCTCGCCGAGTTGCTCGGCACCAACACCGGGGCCACCAGCTACCACCTGCGTCAGCTCGCCGAGGTCGGCCTCGTCGTGGAGGACCCGGACCTCGGCACCGGGCGGCAGCGGTTCTGGCGTGCCGCGCACGACGTCACCAACTGGGAGCCCAGCGACTTCGACGACGACCCGGACGCCCGGGCGGCCATCGAGTGGATCGAAGGCGACCAGGTCCGTTACTTCGTCCAGCACGCCGAGCACTGGTTCGCCGTCCGCCACGGGTACTCGCCGGCCTGGCGTGACGCCCTCGGCATGGGCGACGTCTTCATGACCGTCCCGCCGGACCGGCTCGCGGCGCTCACGGCCGAGCTGTGGCGGGTCCTGGAGCGGTTCCACAGCGAGGCGGACCCGGCCGAGCCGGGTGCGGAGCAGGTGCAGATCTACCTCGCCGCCTTCCCGATGCTGGCGGACATGCGGCTCGCAGACCCGTTGTCCGAGGAGGACCGATGAGCACCCTCTCCGTACGCCAGATCCGGCGTCGCTACCTCGCGCTCTACGGCCTGCGCTGGCTCCCCTCCGGCCTGCTCATCCCCGTGATGATCCTGCTGATGCAGGAACGCGGCCTTTCGCTCTCCCAGATCGGCCTGGTCGCCACCGCGCAGGGTCTGATCGTCCTCGCGCTGGAACTGCCCACCGGCGGGTTCGCCGACGCGCTCGGCCGCAAGCCCGTGCTGGTCACCGCCTGGGTGACCTGCGTGATCTCGCTCGCCGTCTTCGCGGTGGCCGACTCGTTCTGGCTCTTCTTCCTCTCCTGGGCCCTGCAGGGCGTCTACCGGGCGCTGGACAGCGGCCCGCTGGAGTCCTGGTACGTCGACGCCACCCTCGCCGCCGACCCGGATGCCGAGTACGAGCCCGGTCTCGGCCACGCCGGCACCGTGATCGGCATCGCCATCGGTGCCGGCGCGCTGCTGAGCGGCGGCCTGGTCGCACTCGGCCCGATCGGGCCGGTGAGCGCGCTGACCCTGCCGGTGCTCGCTGCCATCGCCCTTCAGACGGTGGCGCTGGTCGCGCTGCTGATCCTGCTGGTGGAGACCCGCTCGGCCAAGGGCGCCGGCGCGCTGCGCGCCTCGATCACCGAGGCGCCCCGGATGGTGGGGCAGGCGTTCGGGCTGCTGCGCCGCTCCCGGGTGCTGCTGGCCCTGGTGGCCGTGGAGCTGTTCTGGGGCTTCGGCATGGTCACCTTCGAGTCGCTGCTGCCGGTCCGCCTCGCGGAGGTCGTCGGCGATGCCGACCGGGCGGCGGCGCTGCTCGGCCCGGCCACCTCGGTGGCCTGGCTGGCGAACGCGGCCGGCGCCGCGCTGACCCCGCTGATGCTGCGCCGGCTGGGCGCCGCACCCAGTGCCGCGCTGCTGCGTGTCCTGCAAGGCGTCACGGTCGTCGGGATGGGCCTCTTCGCCGGCCCGGTCGGGGTGCTGATCGCCTTCCTGGCCTGCTACGCCGTGCACGGCGCGTCGAACCCGCTGCACATGGGGCTGCTGCACCGTCAGGTCGACGGTCCCTACCGGACCAGTGTCATCTCGCTGAACTCGATGATGGGCCAGCCGGCCGGAGCGCTCGGCGCCGTCGTCCTGACCGCCTTGGCCGACCGCACCAGCATCAGCCTCGCGATGTTCGTCGGTGCCGTGGTGCTGGCCGTCGCCGCCCCGCTCTACCTGCCCGCCTGGCGGGCCGAGCGGCGGAGGCGGTCTGGCCCGGTCAGGCACGACGCCGCCGATCCGGTGCGGCCCGCGGATCGCGCCGCTGACATGGCCATGACGAGCGGGAACGCCGACGGCGGTCGGGAAGCGTCCGCCTGACTTCCGCCGGGGCGGCGGGCGGTCGCCCCGGCGGTGCGGGCCGGGACCATGCCGGGGCCGCAACGATGCGCGAGCGACGGTCCCCGCGCCGACCGGGGCCGTGCCGCACGTCTCAGGCCAGGTGCACCGAGCTGCGGGCCAGGGCGCCGGTGAAGCCGAGCCGCCGGTAGAGCCGGATCGCCCCGACGTTGACGCTGTAGACGCCGAGCGCCACGGTGTCGTGGCGGGCGAGCAGGGCCCGGGTCATGGCGGCGGTCAGCGCCGCGCCCAGCCCCCGCCCCCGCCGGTCGGGGGCGACGGCCAGTCCGGCGAGGAAGCCGATGTCGCCCCGGCTGCGGTCGGCGCCGCAGGCGACGATCCGGTCGCCGTCGCGGATGCCGTACCAGTCGACGATCCTCGGGTCGCCCGGTCGCGAGGTGGTGCTCGGGAACGCCTCGTCGATCAGGGCGGTCAGCGCGGGATGGTCGGCCCCGGTGAGCCGGACCACCCGCTCCTCGTCGGGCTGGCGCGGCGGCGCGGCGGCACTCCAGAGGAAGTCCCACTCGTCGTGCCGGGCCACCGCCAGCCGGCCGGGCAGCGCCGCCGGGTCGAGCCGCGGCAGGTGCAGCCACTGGCCCGGCCGGAGCGCGCCCCGCGCGACCTGGTCGGCGAAGACCTCGACCGCCGGCCCGGGGGCGCCGATCGCGCCGCCGCGCGGGCCGTGCTCCGCCGGCAGCAGCCAGCCCACCGCGTCGTCGCGCCGCCAGCCGCGCGGCACCTCGTCGCGGGCGAGCGCGTGCCGGACGTACGGGTGGTGACCGGCGGCCGCCAGGATGGCGTCCCGCCCCTCCATGACCTGGTCGGCGATGATCATGTCAGCAAGCCTAGGACCGTCTCCGGCCTCCTGCCGGCGGACCCCGGTCTCCGGCCGCCGCCGAAGCTGACCGGAGACGGGGCTGCTCCACGGTGGAGATTGGCGAGCGGACCGATTGGGTACATCCCGCGCCGACCCACTGGGAACCCCCACCGGAGGAACGTCATGCTCGCCATTCTCGCGGCGGTCGTTTTCGGCTTCGCCCTGCTCATCGACCTGCTGGACACCAACTTCGGTGCCCCGGACCTGTTCAACTGGAACACCCTCGTACTGATCGGCCTGCTGCTGCTCTCCCTGTACCTGGCCGGCGTCGGCCGGGGCCCGCGCGGCGGTGGCGGCGGCGGTGGCGGCCGCTGGTACCGGGGCCGTCGTCCCGGCCGCGGCTGACCGTAATCGATCATCAAGGGCCCGGCCCGACGGCGCGCTTCCGGCGCCGTCGGCCGGGCCTTGTACTGTTCCCCTGATGGAGTCCGACGCCCTCTTCTCCCTCGGTGAACCCGCCGGAGCGCCCCCCACGCCCGCGGGTTCCGTCGGTGTGGACGGGTTCACCGCGGTGGGGGAGGACTCGCCGCTGCCCGTCCGGATGCGCCCGCGCAGCATCGACGAGCTGGTCGGTCAGGATCACCTGCTCGCGCCCGGCGCCCCGCTGCGCCAGCTCGTCTCGGCCACGGCGCCGATGTCGGTCATCCTCTGGGGCCCGCCCGGCAGCGGCAAGACGACCATCGCGCACCTGGTGGCGCGGGCCACGGACCGCCGGTTCGTCGCCATGTCGGCCCTCACCGCCGGGGTCAAGGACGTGCGCGCGGTGATCGAGACCGCCCGCCGCCAGCGCCGCTCCGGCGGCCCGCAGACGGTGCTCTTCATCGACGAGGTGCACCGGTTCAGCAAGACCCAGCAGGATTCGCTGCTCGCCGCCGTCGAGGACCGCACGGTCACGCTGCTCGCGGCGACCACCGAGAACCCGTACTTCTCGGTCATCTCGCCCCTGCTGTCGCGGTGCGTGCTGCTCACCCTCCAGCCGCTCGACGACGCGGCGGTGCGCGACCTGCTGCGCCGCGCGGTCGCCGACGAGCGCGGCCTCGGCGGCGCGCTCACCCTCGAAACCGAGGCGGAGGACCATCTCGTACGCCTCGCGTCCGGCGACGTACGCAAGGCGCTGACGGCGCTGGAGGCGGCGGCGGGCTCCGCCACGGCCCTCGGCGCCGGGCGGATCGACCTCGCCACCGCCGAGCAGGCGGTCGACGTGGCGGCCGTGCGCTACGACCGGGCCGGCGACGCCCACTACGACGTCACCAGCGCCTTCATCAAGAGCATGCGCGGCTCCGACGTGGACGCCGCGCTGCACTGGCTGGCCCGGATGCTGGTCGCCGGCGAGGACGCCCGGTTCATCGCCCGTCGCCTGGTCATCTTCGCCAGCGAGGACGTCGGCATGGCCGACCCGTCCGCGCTGAGCGTGGCCACCGCCACCGCCCACGCCGTGGAGTACGTCGGGCTGCCCGAGGTGCAGCTCAACCTCGCCCAGGCGGTGATCCACCTGGCCACCGCGCCGAAGTCCAACTCGGCGACCGCCGCGATCGGTGCGGCCATCGCCGACGTGCGGGCCGGCCGGGGCGGGCCGGTGCCGCGCGGGCTGCGCGACGCGCACTACTCGGGCGCCAAGGGGCTGGGCCACGGGACCGGCTACCGCTACCCGCACGACGACCAGCGCGGCGTGGTCACCCAGCAGTACGCCCCCGACGACCTCGCCGGCACCGACTACTACCGGCCCAGCCAGCACGGCGCCGAGCGCTCGGTCGCCACCCGGCTGCCGCTGCTGCGCCGTATCGTCCGGGGGCTGCCCGCGCCGGCCGCGCCCTCGGCAGCGGGGGTCGGGAGCGGTTCGGCGGACAACGGCCGCCGGCAGACGGACACGGGCGGCGCCGACGCGGCGCGAGAGGGCGGCAGTGACACCGCCGGGGAGGGTCAGTAGTGAAATCGCGTGGTTCGGAGCGACCGGAGGACGGCCCCGAAGAGCGGCGCGACTCCCGCGCCAAGGGGCGCCGCTGGGGGCGGGGCAAGGCCGAGGCCGAGCCCGAGGAGCCGATCAGCGGCGAGGAGTTCGGCTGGATCGACGACCTGCGCTCGGCCAAGCAGCAGCGCACCGAGCTGGGGCCGGGCGGGCTGGAACCCGCCTCGCCTCCCGGCCCCCGTCCGGGTGACCCGACGGCTCCCGGCCCCGCCGGGCCGCCGCCTCACCGTGGCCCCGGTCCGGCCGCCGCACCCCCGGTGCGCCGCGCCGAGGCCGAGCCGCCGCGCTCCCGCCCGGTGGACGG
>NZ_WAAS01000335.1:0-6104 GCF_008806585.1 Micromonospora sp. AMSO12t | reverse complement strand
GTGGGGGTGGCGGGCACGCAGGTCGGACCGACCACTCCTGTGAGGTGATGGACATGCGTGAGGACGACGTGCGACAGGACGCCGCCCGGCGGGCCGAGGAGCGGATCGCCGGTGGCGTGTACGGCGAGGGCGTTCTCGACGAGGTGACCGTGCCCCCTACCGACGTGCAGCGGGTCATCCAGGACGAGGACCCGGACGACCCGGCGCACGTTCCGGTCGACCCGGAGGTGCTGCGCGACGGCGGACCGACCCGGGGGCAGGGCGCCGTGACCACGACCGGCGGCACCGCCGGCCCGGCCAGCGTGCGCCGGGTGGCACGCCAGCCGGAGCGGCACCCGGGCAAGGTGGCCCCGACCACCACGGGCGACGCCACCACCGGCGGCCTGAGCACCCCGGCGGGCGGCTCCACCAGCGACCAGTCCGGCACCGCCAGCCAGGTCGGCGACTTCACCCCGGAGTGACCCGCCGACCAGGTCGCAGGGAGCCGGCGGGCGCAACGGGGCCGGCGGGCGCAACGGGGCCGGCGGGTCAGGCGGGGCGGAGGATGCCCAGGCGTTGGGTGGCGCGGGTGAGGGCGACGTAGAGGTCGCTGCGACCCCGGGGCGACTCCGCCACGATGCGGTCGGGGTCGACCAGGAGGACCGAGTCGAATTCGAGGCCCTTGGCCTGGCCGACGGTGAGCACCACCACGCGGCTCTCCAGCTCCGGGTCCTCGCCGATGGCCGCCTCGGGCAGGGCGGCGGTGAGCGCGGCGCCCAGCTCGTCGACCCGACCGGCCGGCACGATCACCCCGAGCCGGCCGTCGTCCAGTCCGGCGGCCTCCCCGGTGGTGGCGGCGACCAGCTCCGCCGCCAGGCGTTCCGGTGCCACCGCGCGGTCCCACGGCGGGACACCGCTGGAGCGTACGGAGCGGGGTGGGCGCAGTGCAGGGTCGATCTCGGTGAGCACGTCGGCGGCGACCGCCATGATCTCGGCCGGGGTGCGGTAGCTGACCGTCAGCTCCTCCAGCCGCCAGCGCTGCGCCACGTACGGCTCCAGCGCGTCGGCCCAGGACGGGGTGCCGGACAGCGCGCCGGTCTGCGCCACGTCGCCGACGATGGTCATCGAGCGGCTCGGGCAGCGGCGCATCAGCAGCCGCCAGGCCATGGGCGAGAGCTCCTGTGCCTCGTCGACGATCACGTGCCCGAACGCCCAGCCCCGGTCGGCCGCGGCCCGCTGGGCGGTGGTCAGCCGGTCCGCCTCCTCCTGCCGCTCCAGCAGCCGGTCGGCGTCGATCAGGTCGGTGACGCCGAGGATCTCACCGCCGTCGGCCTCGTCCTCCACGTCGATGGAGCGGGAGCCCCGGGCGATCTCCAGCACGCCCTCGGCGTACTCCCGTTGCAGGGCCCGGATCCGCTCCCGGCGGGCGGCGGCGGCCCGCTCGTCCTCGCCGAGCAGCTCGGCCGCCTCGTCGAGCAGCGGGACGTCGGCCGGCGTCCAGCCGCCCGGCTCGCGGTGCAGCATGGCCCGCTCGGCCTCGGTGAGCATGGGCGCGGCGACGGCGATCCGGTCGGGGGAGGCGTACAGGTCGGCGAGCAGGCGCTGCGGGGTGAGCACCGGCCAGAGCTGGTCCAGCACGGCCCGCACCTCGGGCTCGTCGCGCAGCTCGCGCCGGATCTCCGCCACGTCTGCCTCGTCGAGCAGGTTCTCCCCGCCCAGCGGGTCCGCGCCGATGCGCTCGGCGACCTGGGCCGCCAGGGCGTGGACGATCTCGACGTCGAAGAGCGCCCGGGCCAGGTTGTGGGGCCGCTCGGAGCGGCGGACCCGCTCCCGGGCGGCGCGGACGGTCTCCGGGTCGAGTAGCAGCACCTCCTGCTGCGGCAGCTCGATCTCCAGCGGCTCGTCGGGCACCCACTGCCGGTCCCGTACGGCGGCGGCCAGCACCTCGACCAGCACCGCGCGGCCCTTGAGCGCGGCGGTCGCGGCGGGCTCGGCCCGACGGGCGCTGACCCCCGGGAAGAGGTCGCCCTGCGTCCGCAGGAGCACGCCCGTCTCGGCCAGCGCCGGGAGCACCTGGGAGATGTAGCGCAGGAACGTGGCGTTCGGGCCGACCATGAGCACGCCCCGGGTGGAGAGCTGCTCGCGGTGGGTGTAGAGCAGGTACGCCGCGCGGTGCAGCGCGACGGCGGTCTTGCCGGTGCCGGGGCCACCCTGCACGACCAGTACGCCCGGCAGGTCGGCGCGGATGATCCGGTCCTGCTCGCCCTGGATGGTCTCGACGATGTCGCGCATCCGGCCGGTGCGCCCGGCGTTGAGCGCGGCGAGCAGCGACGCCTCGCCGGTCAGCTCCTCGTGCGCGGTGGGGGAGGCGGTCTCCAGGTCCAGCACCTCGTCGTTGAGGGCGATCACCTTGCGTTCCCGGGTGCGCAGGTGCCGGCGGCGGCGCACTCCCTGGGAGTTGGCCGCGGTGGCGAGATAGAAGGCGCGGGCCGCCGGGGCACGCCAGTCCATCAGCAGCGGGTCGTAGTCGCCGCCGGTGTCGAAGATGCCGATCCGGCCGATGTAGTGCGGGCCGCCGTCGTCGGTGTCGAGCCGGCCGAAGCAGAGGCCGCTCTCGACGGCGGAGAGCTGCTCGACCTGGTCGGCGTACATCCGCACCGCGCTGTCGCGCTGGGAGCGGGCCTGGAGGGTGCCGCCGGTCGCCCGCAGCTCCTCGGTCAGCCGTCGGGACGCCTGCTCGCGCAGCTCGTCCAGCCGGCGGTAGAGCATCGAGACGTATTCCTGTTCGCGGCCGATTTCGTCATCGGACTGCAATTCGGCGGAATCGGCGGAATGCCTTGACAAGCCGTCTCCCATTTGGTTAGCATCTCTCTCGGAACGGCTTTCGATGGCCGTTCTTTTTGTTGCCTGAACTGAGAAAGATACCGTGCGCCGGCCGTCGCGACCAAGCGCGCCGGGCCACGCCACAGGCCGCCCCGGAGAGACAGCGGGGGCCCGCCGCGTGGCGGGCCCCCGGACTGCCGGTCCTCAGCCCCTGGCGACCTCGTAGAGCCGCTCCGGCGTCACCGCTCCGGCGATGAGCCGGCCGTCGTCGGTGAGCAGCGCGCTGAACAGCTTCCCGGTCAGCAGCCGGCCGCTGCCCCAGTCGCCGCTGACCTTCGGCAGCTTGCCGAGCAGCGCCGCCGGGTCGCCGGTCGACCCGTCCCCGGCGGGGGCGGTCCCGGCCCGGTCGGCGGGCGTGCCGGCACCGTCGAGCCGCGCGACCACCACCGTGGCCCAGCTCTCGCCGACGGTACGCACGTCCGGCCGCTCGCCGTGCGCCGGTCGCTTCCCGGGCGCGTCGGCGGGCTTGTTCCCGGCGGTCTCCTCGGTCACCTTCACCCCGGGCGGCGGGTTGAAGGTGAACTGCTCGGCGTCCGGCCGGGCGTACGACACCTGGGTGAAGGCCATCTCGAAGGCCGGCTTGTCGCTGCCGTCGGCGAAGACCTCGAAGCGCAGCGGCACGTGCTGGCGCGCGTCGATGGCGATGCGCACCTGGTGCACCAGCGAGGCGGCGTCGCGCGGGGCGAGCACCAGCTCGTACGCGTCCCGGCCGGCGACCGTGGCGGACCGGCCGACGCTCACCTCGGTGCTCGGGCTGATCGCCGCCAGGGCCCGGTCGGCCGCCTCCCCGGGGGTGACCGGCAACTCCGGGCTCCCGGTCCCGCCGGCGCCCTCGGGGAGCGTGCGGTGGGTGGCGGTGTTGGACCGGCTGTTCCAGGCCCACACGTCGCGGCCGTTGCGGATGACGTCCCGCTCGCCGAGCGTGTCCACGAGGGCGATGCGCTGCCGGTCGGGCCCGGAGTGCCAGACCCGCAGCGTGTGCGTGCCGGTCAGCAGGCCGTCCGGGCCGTCGCCGGCGACCAGGCCGGCCAGCGGCGGCAGGCCCAGGTCGGCGCGCTGCACGACCGTGCCGGAGAGCCCCTCCAGCCGGGAGGTCTGCAGGTCGACCAGGAGTTGGGCGGCGGTACGCGGCGGCAGGCTCGGCTCGGCCTGGGCGGCGAACGTGCCGAGCGCGGCGCCGCCGCCGATGACGGTCACGACGGCGGTCACCGGGACCAGCCAGCGTAGGACGGGACGGCTCTTCAGGACGGACATGTGACACCTCCTGCCGGACATCCTGCCTCCCCGACGCTGTGAGGGCGCTGAGGACGACCGTACGACCGCCCGCACGGGTGGCACCCTTGACCCCGTGCGGTTGCTGGTGGTGGAGGACGAGTCGCGGCTGGCGTCCGCCCTGCAACGGGGTCTGCAGGCCGAGGGGTTCGCGGTGGACGTGGCGGCGACCGGCCCGGCGGGGCTCGACGCGGCCCGGCACGGTGGGTACGACGCGATGATCCTCGACGTGATGCTGCCCGGCCTCTCCGGCTACGAGCTGGTGCGCCGGTTGCGCGCCGAGGAGCACTGGCTCCCGGTGCTCATGCTCTCGGCGAAGGACGGCGAGTACGACCAGGCCGACGGGCTGGACTGCGGGGCCGACGACTACCTCACCAAGCCCTTCTCGTACGTCGTGCTGCTGGCCCGGCTGCGGGCCCTGTTGCGTCGCGGCGCCCCCGAACGCCCCACGGTCCTCGCGGTCGGCGACCTCCGGCTCGATCCGGCCCGGCGGCGGGTGACCCGGGCCGACGCCGAGGTCGCGCTGACCAGCCGCGAGTTCGCGCTGCTCGACTACCTGATGCGCCGCCCCGGCGAGGTGGTCTCCAAGACGGAGCTGCTCGACCACGTCTGGGACGCCAGCGTCGAGACGGCGCCCAACGCCGTCGAGGTCTACGTGGGATACCTGCGGCGCAAGATCGGCCGGGAGCGTCTGGAGACGGTCCGGGGCGCCGGCTACCGGCTCGCCCAGTGACGCGGGGGGCGCGCGGGCGCCTGCGTGCCGCGCTCGGGCTGCGCGGGCGGCTGATGGTGGTCGGGGTGCTCGGGGTGTCGGGGGGACTGGCCGTCGGAGGGCTCGTCCTGCTCGCCGTGCTGGGCTGGGCCCTGCAACGCGCCGTGGACACCGAGGCGTTCCAGACCGCCGACGCGGTCGCGCTGCTCGCCGCCGAGGAGGTCCTGCCCGATCCGCTGCCGGTGGCCGGCGGACAGGTCCGGGTGCAGGTGATCGACGCCGAGGGCAGGGTGCGGGCCGCCTCGATCGACGCCGACCGGTTGGTGCCGATGGTGTCGCCGGAACGGATCGACACCGGCGCGCGGCAGCGGCTGACGGTGTCGGGGGAGCGGGTCGGCCTGGCCGGGCCGGTGCGGGTGGTGACCGTACCGGCGGGCACCGCCGCCGACCCGCGCACCGTCCTGGTGGCCCGGTCGCTGGCGGACGTACGGCACAGCGCGCACGTCGTACGGACCATCCTGCTGGTGAGTTTCCCGCTGCTGGTGGCGGTGCTGGCCGCCGTGGCCTGGCGGGTGGTCGGCGCGACCCTGCGCCCGGTGGAGGCGCTGCGCCGGGGCGCCGAGGAGATCACCGGGCGGGACGGGGGCGGGCGGCTGCCCGTACCGGCGTCGCAGGACGAGATCCACCGGCTGGCGGTCACGCTCAACGGGATGCTGGGCCGGCTGGAGTCCGCCCGGGACCGGCAGCGGGCGTTCGTCGCCGACGCCGCCCACGAGCTGCGCAGCCCGCTGACGAACATCCGTACCGAGCTGGAGGTCGCCCGGCGGCTCGCCGACCGGACGGACTGGACGGAGGTGTCGGCGAACCTGCTCGCCGACACCGAGCGGCTCGGTCGGCTCGTCGACGACCTGCTCCTGCTGGCCCGGCTCGACGAGCGGCCGACGGCACGGGCCACCGGGCCGGTCGAGTTGGGGGCCCTGCTGGCGGCGGTGGCCGCCCGGTATCCGTCGCCGCCGGTGCGCCTCGACGCGCCGGCGATGCCGCTGTGGACCGAGGGCGACCCCGACGAGTTGCGCCGGATCCTCACCAACCTGGTCGACAACGCGGTCCGGCACGCCCACGGCGAGGTGGTGCTGACCGCCGGCCCGGGCGTCGACGAGGCGGGCGGCGCCGGCGGGACGGCCGGTCGGGGAGCGGTGGACGGCGGGCTGCCCAGCCGGGGAGCGCCGGACGGCTGGACGGCCGGCCGGGGAGCGGT
>NZ_WAAS01000334.1:0-6180 GCF_008806585.1 Micromonospora sp. AMSO12t | reverse complement strand
TCACCACCCTCGACCACCAGGACCTCCCCTTCGAACAAGTCGTCGAAGCCGTCAACCCCACCCGCAACCTCGCCCACACCCCCCTCTTCCAGGTCATGTTCGCCTGGCAGAACAACGAGGACGTGGACCTGGACCTGCCGGGTGTCGAGGTGACCGCGCTGCGCAGCCCGTGGACCAGCGCAAAGTTCGACCTCACCCTCTCCCTGGCCGAGCACGACGGCCGCATCACGGGCAGCCTCGAATACGCCACCGCCCTGTTCGACACCGCCACCGCCCAGCGGCACATCCGCTACCTGCGCCACGTCCTCACCCAACTCGTCGCCCACCCCGACCAGCCCATCGACCGGCTGACGCTGCTCGACCCGACGGAGCGCCGCGAACTCCTCGCCGCCTGGGACGACGCGACCACGTACCCGGCCGGGCGGACGATCCCCGGGCTGTTCGCGGAGCGGGTCGCCGCGGCACCCGACGCGGTGGCCGTGACGTGCGAGGGCAAATCGCTGACCTACCGCGACCTCGACGCGCGCGCCAACCGGCTCGCCCACCACCTGCGCGCGCACGGCGTCGGCCCCGACGCCCTCGTCGCGGTCTGCCTGGAGCGCTCACCCGAGCTGGTCGTCGCCCTGCTGGCCGTGCTCAAGGCCGGCGGCGCGTACGTGCCGCTCGACCCCGCCCATCCGGCGGAGCGCCTCGGCGAACTGCTCGGCGACAGCGCCCCGGTCGCCGTCCTCGCCCACGCCGCGACCCGCACCACCGTCGACGGCCTGACCAACGCGCCCCTCGTCGACCTCGACGCCAACGCACACCGCTGGGCCGAGCACCCCACCACCGACCCCGACCCCGGCACCCGGCCCGACCACCTCGCCTACGTCATCTACACCTCCGGCTCCACCGGCCGCCCGAAGGGCGTCATGGTCGAGCACGCCAACGTGGTGCGGCTCTTCTCCGCCACGGCCGGGTGGTTCGGCTTCGGTCCGACGGACGTGTGGAGCCTCTTCCACTCCTTCGCGTTCGACTTCTCCGTCTGGGAGATCTGGGGGGCGCTGCTGCACGGCGGCCGGCTGGTGATCGTCCCCCGGCTGGTCAGCCGCTCCCCCGCCGACTTCCACCGGCTCCTCTGCGACGAGGGCGTCACCGTCCTCAACCAGACCCCCAGCGCGTTCCGCAGCCTGATCGCCGCGCAGGCCGACAGCGCGCGGGCGCACCGGCTGCGTACGGTGGTCTTCGGGGGCGAGGCGCTGGACCCGACGATGCTGCGGCCGTGGTACGCGGACGCGCGCAACGGGCGCACCGAACTGGTCAACATGTACGGCATCACCGAGACCACCGTGCACGTGACCCACCGGCCGTTGACCCCGGCCGACACCGAGCGACCCGGCGTCAGCCCGATCGGGCGACCCATCGGGGACCTGCGGCTCTACGTGCTCGACGGGCGGGGGGAACCGGTGCCGCCCGGGGTCGTCGGCGAGCTCCACGTCGGTGGCGCGGGGGTCGCACGCGGCTACCTCAACCGTCCCGCGCTGACCGCGGAACGCTTCCGGCCCAGCCCGTTCGTCGCGGGGGACCGGCTCTACGCCACCGGTGACCTCGTGCGCCACCGCCCCGACGGCGGTCTCGAATACCTGGGCCGCAACGACTCCCAGGTGCAGATCCGTGGCTACCGCGTCGAGCTGGGCGAGATCGAGGCCCGGCTGGCCGCCTGCCCCGGCGTACGCGACGCGGTGGTGACGGTCACGACCGACGCCACGGGCGAGCCGCGCCTGGTCGGCTACTACACCGCGTCGGTGCGCCGGCTGACGGCCGAGGCGCTGCGGACCCGGCTGGCCGGTGTCCTGCCGGAGCACATGGTCCCGGCCGCGTACGTGCGGGTCGCCGAGTGGCCGCTCACGCCCAACGGCAAGCTCGACCACCGGGCGCTGCCCGCACCCGACGGGTCCGCCTTCGCCGCCCGGCACTACACCGAGCCGGTCGGTCCGACGGAGACCGCCCTCGCCGCCATCTGGGCCGAGGTGCTCGGCGTCGAGCGGGTCGGCCGGCACGACAACTTCTTCGCGCTGGGCGGGCACTCGCTGCTGGCCCTGCGGGTGCTGGAACGGATGCGCCGCCAGGGCATGCCCGCCGACGTACGCGCGCTCTTCGCCTCGCCGGTCCTGGCCGACCTGGCCGCCGCCGTGGGCGCGGGCGCGGACCGGGCCGAGGCGACGCCGGAGCCGATCCCGGCCGGCTGCGACCGGATCACCCCGGACCTGCTGCCGCTGGTGGAGCTGAGCCAGCCGGAGATCGACGCGGTCGTCGCCACCGTCTCCGGCGGGGCGCCGAACGTGCAGGACGTCTACCCGCTGGCCCCGGTGCAGGAGGGGATGCTCTTCCACCACCTGATGGCCCGCGACCGCGACCCCTACCTGGTGACCACGGTCCTGCGCTTCGCCGACCGGGACCGGCTGGACCGCTACGCCGCCGCGCTGGAGGCGGTGATCGCCCGGCACGACGTGCTGCGCACCGGGGTGGTGTGGCACGGGATCAACGAGCCGGTGCAGGTGGTGTGGCGCCGGGCGCCCCTGCCGGTGGAGGAGGTCACGCTCGATCCCGCGGGCGACGACCCGCTCCGGCAGCTCCGCGAGCACGTCGACCGGCGGTACGCCCGCCTCCCCCTCGACCAGGCCCCGCTGCTACGGCTGCTGGTGGCGCGGGACCCGCGCGACGGCGCGTGGCTGGCCGTGGAGCTGATCCACCACATCGTCGACGACAACACCTCGCTGAAGCAGCTGCGGGCCGAGGTCCGCGCGTACCTGGCCGGCGAGGGCGACCGGCTGCCGCCGCCGCTGCCGTTCCGCGGCTTCGTGGCGCGGATCCGGCGCGGCGTCGACCGGGCCGAGCAGGAGACCTTCTTCCGCCGGATGCTCTCCGACGTGGACAGCCCGACCGTGCCCTTCGGCCTGCGCGACATCCACGGCGACGGGCACACCATGCGCGACGCCCGGGTGTGGCTCGGGCCGGAGCTGACGCGGCGGCTGCGGCAGCGGGCCCAGGACCTCCAGGTCGGGGTGACCAGCCTGTTCCACGTCGCCTGGGGGCAGGTGCTGGCCCGGGCCGCCGGCCGCCGGGACGTCGTCTTCGGCACCGTGCTCTCCGGGCGGATGGACGCTGGCGCAGGCAGCGACCGCGTCCTCGGGCCCTTCCTCAACACGCTCCCCCTGCGGGTCGCCGTCGACGCCACCGGCGCCACGGAGTGCGTGCTGCGCACCCACGAGGCGCTGACCGGGCTGATCCGGCACGAGCACGCGTCGCTGGCGCTGGCCCAGTCGTGCAGCGGCGTCGCGCCACCGGCGCCACTCTTCACCGCCCTGCTGAACTACCGGCGCGCCGAGGTGCTGGCCGAGTCGGACGCCCCCGCGCCGGAACCCGACGCGGACGACCTGACCTACCTGGCCGCCCAGGAGCGCGGCAACTACCCGCTCGCGCTGGACGTCGACGACCTGCGCGACAACGTCGCGCTGACCGTCGCCGCCGCGGCCGGGGTGGCGCCCGACCGGGTCTGCGCGATGGTCGAACGGGCCCTGGAGACGCTGGCCGACGCGCTGGAGCGGGCGCCGGACGCGCCGGTGGGCGGGCTCGACGTGCTGCCCCCCGCCGAGCGCCGCCGGCTCGTCGAGGAGGGCAACGACGCCACGGTGGCGTACCCGCCGGGCCGCCTGGTGCACCACCTCGTCGAGGACCGGGCGGCCCGCGACCCGGAGGCGGTGGCCCTCGTCCTCGGCGACGAGCGCCTCACCTACGGCGAGTTGAACACGCGGGCCAACCGGGTGGCCCACCACCTGCGCGCCCGCGGCGTCGGTCCCGACCGGCTGGTCGCGATCTGCGTCGAGCGGTCGCTGGACACCGTGGTGGACCTGCTGGCGGTCCTCAAGGCGGGTGGCGCCTACCTCCCGCTCGACCCGGCCTACCCGGCCGACCGGCTCGCCGCCATGCTGCGCGACAGCGCCCCGGTGACGGCGCTGACCCACGGCCCGGCCCGCGAGCGGCTGCACGCCGCGCTGGCCGGGCTCGACACCCCGGTGGTCGACCTGGACCTCGACGCGGCGGCCTGGGCGGAGCTGCCGGTGACCGACCCGGCCGTCGACGGGTTGGGCGCGCACCATCTGGCGTACGTCATCTACACGTCCGGCACCTCCGGCACCGCCAACGGGGTGCTGGTGGAGCACCGGCAGCTGGTGGCCGTGGCCGCCGCCTGGGAGCGCCTGTTCGACCTGCGTCCCGGCCTGGTGCACCTGCAGATGGCGAGCTTCTCCTTCGACGTCTTCACCGCCGACGTGGTGCGGGCGCTCGGCTTCGGCGGGCGGCTGGTGCTCTGCCCGCGTCCGCTGCTGCTGGACAGCGCGGGCCTGTACGCCCTGCTGCGCCGCCACGACGTGGACTTCGCCGACTTCGTGCCGGCCGTGCTCAACCCGCTGCTGGCGCACCTGGAGTCGACCGGCGGGAGCCTCGCCGGGTTGGAGACGGTGGTCTGCGGCTCGGACGCCTGGACCGCCGCGAACGCCGCCCAGCTCCGCGCCCTGTGCGGCCCGCGGGTGCGGATCGTCAACGCGTACGGCGTGACCGAGGCGGCCGTCGACAGCACCTGCCACCTGCTCCCGACCGACGGCCTCGCCGGGGCGACCTGCCTGCCGATCGGCCGGCCGCTGCCGAACGTGCGCGTCTACCTGCTCGACGGCGAGGGCGAGCCGGTCCCGGACGGGGTGGTCGGCGAGATCCACATCGGCGGCGCGGGCGTGGCGCGCGGCTACCTGAACCGGCCCGAGCTGACCGCCCGGCGCTTCCGCGCCAACCCGTTCGTGCCGGGCGAGCGGCTCTACCGCACCGGTGACCTGGGTCGCCGCCTGCCGGGCGGGGAACTGGAGTTCCTGGGCCGCGACGACTTCCAGGTGAAGATCCGGGGCTTCCGCGTCGAGCTGGGCGAGATCGAGTCGCGGCTGGCGGCGACCGAGGGCGTCCGGGAGGCGGTCGTCGTGGCGCGCCCGGACGCCGGCGGCCACCAGCGGCTCGTCGCGTACGTGCTGGGCGCAGAGGCGCCGGACGCCGCGCGGCTGCGGGACCGACTCGCCGCCCAACTGCCGGAGCACATGGTGCCGTCGGCGTACGTCCGGCTGGCCGCGTGGCCGCTGACGCCCAACGGCAAGCTCGACCGGGCGGCGCTGCCGGCACCGGACGGGGAGGCCTTCGGCCAGCGCGGGCACGTCGAGCCGGTCGGCCTGCTGGAGAGCATGGTCGCCGGCGTCTGGGCCGACGTGCTGGGAGTCGAGCGGGTCGGCCGGCACGACGACTTCTTCGCCCTGGGCGGCCACTCGCTGCTCGCCATGCGGCTGGTCTCCAGGATCCGGCAGGTGCTGGGGCGGGAGGTCTCCCCGGCGGCGCTCTTCGCCGCGCCGGTCCTCGCCGCCTTCGTCGCCCGGCTGACGCCGGACGGCCGCGACGTGCTGCCCCCGATCCGCCCGGTCGACCGGGCCGGCGCGCTGGAGCCCTCCTTCGCGCAGCGGCGGTTGTGGTTCCTGGAACGCCTCGGCGGTCTCGGCCACGCCTACCACATGCCCCTCGCCCTGGAGTTGGCCGGCTGGCTCGACCACGAAGCGCTACGGGCGGCCCTGGACGCCCTGGTCGCCCGGCACGAGGCCCTGCGCACCCGGCTCGTGCCCGCCGGCTCCGACGTCCACCAGCACGTCGACCCGCCCGGCACCGGCTTCACCCTGCACACGCACGACCTCACCGGCGCGCCCGACGCCGCCGCCCGGCTGGCCCGGCTCCAGGACGAGGAGTTCACGGCCCCGTTCGACCTGACCGCCGGCCCCCTGATCCGGGGCCGCCTGGTCACCCTCGCCCCGGACCGGCACGTCCTGCTCGTCACCATGCACCACGTCGTCTCCGACGGCTGGTCCATCGGCGTCCTGACCCGTGAGCTGGGGGCGCTCTACGCGGCGTTCCACGAGGGCCGGCCCGACCCGCTGCCGCCCCTGCCCGTGCAGTACGCCGACTACGCCGCCTGGCAACGCCAATGGCTCACCGACGGCACCCTGCAACGCCAGGAAACCCACTGGCGACACACCCTCGCCGACGCACCCACCCTGCTCGAACTACCCACCGACCGACCCCGACCCACCGAACAGAACCACCACGGCGCCCACCTCC
>NZ_WAAS01000333.1:0-6275 GCF_008806585.1 Micromonospora sp. AMSO12t | reverse complement strand
TCTGTGCCTCGTCCCTCCCCCACCCGACCATCATGGCGGTTCCGCCGGGCCGCCACCGGCGCAACCGCCCGGTCGGCGTGTCGGGCTTGCGCCGCGGCGCGAACGCCGTCGCGGCGATGGACACGCCGCGGGGCCCGGGCGACGCGCGCCCGGGCCCCGCGGCGGGAGTTGCCGGCCGGCTCAGGTCATGTTGGCGAGGAACTCGCTGTAGAACAGGCCCAGCGCGATGGCCACGCCGATGCCGGCGATGATCCAGAACCGGACCACGATGTTGACCTCGCTCCACCCCGCGAGCTCGAAGTGGTGCTGCAACGGCGACATCCGGAACACCCGCTTGCCGGTGGTACGGAAGGAGATGATCTGGATCACCACGGACATCGTGATGATCACGAAGAGGCCACCGATGATCGGCAGCAGCAGGATCGTCCGGGTGGACATCGCCATGCCGGCGATCAGGCCGCCGAGGCCCAGCGCGCCGGTGTCGCCCATGAAGATCCGCGCCGGCGAGGTGTTCCACCACAGGAAGCCCACGCAGGCCCCGGCCGCCGCGCCGGCGATCAGCGCGATCTCCAGCGGGTCCCGCACGGCGTAGCAGTAGTCCTGGGTGTAGTTCGGGTCGGCGCACCAGTGCCGGTACTGCCAGAAGGCGATCAGCGCGTACGCGGCGAGGACCATCACCGAGGCGCCGGTGGCCAGGCCGTCAAGGCCGTCGGTGAGGTTGACGCCGTTGGTCGTGGCCATCACCACGAAGATGAAGAGAACCACGGCGCCGATCTTGGTGATGTCGAGCGCCGGGATGTCCCGGATGAAGCTGAGCGTCGTGCTGCCCACGGTCTCGGTGTTGGTCACCGCGCCCGAGGCGTCGGTCATGGTGCTCGGGAAGTAGAGCGCCACGACGCCGAAGACCGCGCCGACCAGGATCTGCCCGAGCAGCTTGCCGCGCTTGTTGAGCCCGCCGCTGTGCCGCTTGCGCACCTTGAGGAAGTCGTCGATGAAGCCGACCGCGCCGGAGAAGACCATCAGCCCCAGCAGCACCAGCGCGGTGATGGTCGGCTCGACCTGGGCGATCTGCGCGTCCGGCAGGGTCGTCAGCGCCAGGTGGCCGGCCACGTACGCGATGACCGTGGCCAGGATGAACACCACGCCGCCCATCGTCGGCGTGCCCTTCTTGCCCTCGTTGCTGGCGAGCCCGAGGTTCGATCGGATCGGCTGGCCGGCCTTCAGCCGGGCGAACACCTTGATCGCGAGCGGGGTGGCGAGCAGCGAGACCAGGAAGGCCACCCCGATGGCGACGATGACCGCCCTCATGCGGCGCCGCCCCCCGTCCCCGTCGGGTTGGTCCCGTCGCCGGCGGCGTCCGCGCGCAGCGCGTCGGCCACCTCCCACGTCCGGTACCGGGAGCCCTTCACCAGGACGACGTCGCCCGGCCGTAACTCGCTCCGCAGCACCTCGACGGCCGCCGCCTGATCGGTGAGCAGCACCGACTCTCCTCCCCAGTCACCTACCGATGTCGCGCCTTCGTGGATCGGCGCGGCCGGCTCGCCCACCACGAGCAGCCGGTCGACGCCCAGTTCGGCCGCGAGCCGGCCGACCTCGGCGTGCCCGTCGCGTTCGAAGGGACCCAGCTCGGCCATGTAGCCCAGCACCGCGACGGTGCGCCGCTCCCGCCCGATGCCGGTCAGCGCGCGCAGCGCGACCGCCATCGAGGCGGGATTGGCGTTGTACGAGTCGTCGATCACGGTCACCCCGTCGGCGCGTTCGAAGACGTCCATCCGACGGGTGGAGACCAGCCCCATGGCGCCCAGCGCGGTGGCCAGCTCGGCCAGCGGCATGCCCAGCTCGCGGGCCACCGCGGCGGCGGCGAGCGAGTTGGACACCTGGTGCCGGCCGGTCAGCCCGAGCCGCACCGGCGCGGTCCCCTCCGGGGTGACCAGGGTGTACGCGGGCCGCCCCCGGTCGTCCAGCGTCACGTCCTCGGCCCGCACGTCGGCGTGCGCCGCCTCGCCGTAGCGGACGACCCGGGCGACCGTACGCGAGGCCATCGCGTCGACCAGCGGGTCGTCGGCGTTCAGCACGGCCAGGCCGTCGGCGGGCAACGCCTCGACCAGCTCACCCTTCGCCAGCGCGATCGTCTCCACCGAGCCGAACTCGCCGATGTGCGCCACCCCGACGTTGAGCACCACGGATATCCGGGGCGGCACCACGTCGCAGAGGTAGCGCACGTGCCCCACCCCCCGGGCGCCCTTCTCCATCACCAGGTAGCGGGTCTCGGGCCCGGCCTGCAACGCCGTGTACGGGTGCCCCAGCTCGTTGTTGAACGACCCGGGCGGGGCGACGGTCGGGCCGAGCCGCGCGGTGAGCTGCGCGATCAGGTCCTTGGTGGTGGTCTTGCCCGACGAGCCGGTCAACCCGACGACGGTGAGCCCGGGCAGCCGGTCGACCACCGCACGGGCCAGCCGGCCCAGCGCGGCCAGCGCGTCGTCGACCAGCACCATCGGCACGCCGGGCACCTCCCGGGTGCCGAGTACGGCCACCGCGCCGGCCGCCACCGCGGCGGCGGCGTAGTCGTGCCCGTCCACCTTCTCGCCCGGAAAGGCGACGAAGAGCGTGCCCGGGCGCACCTTGCGCGAGTCGAACTCGACCGGGCCGGTGACCCGGGCCTGCGGGTCGGCGCCGGCCAGCCGCCCGTCGACCGCCGAGGCGACCTCGGCCAGGCTGAGCGGGATCACCGCTGACCCGCCGGGTCGGCGAAGCGGGCGCGCAACGCGTCGGCCAGCTCGGTGCGGTCGTCGAACGGGTGCACCTCGCCACCGATCTCCTGCCCGCGCTCGTGGCCCTTGCCGAGCACCGCGACCACGTCGCCCGGCTCGGCCAGCCGGACCGCCGCGTCGATCGCCGTCCGGCGGTCGGCCACCTCCTCGACGCGCGCCGTCGTGCCGGTGCGCCGGGCGCCGGCGAGCACCTCGGCCCGGATCGCCGCCGGATCCTCGGTGCGCGGGTTGTCGTCGGTCACCAGCACCACGTCGGCTCCCTCCGCCGCGGCGGCGCCCATCACCGGCCGCTTGCCCCGGTCCCGGTCCCCGCCGGCACCGATCACGCAGATCAGCCGGCCCGCGCTGAGCTCCCGCAGCGCCGCCAGCGCGGCGACGATCGCGTCCGCCTTGTGCGCGTAGTCGACCACGCCCCGCACCGGGCCGGGGGCGTTCACCAGCTCCAGCCGGCCGGGGACCCCGCCGCACGCGGCGACCCCGGCGGCGGCGGTCTCCGGGTCCACCCCGGCGGCGACCAGCACGGCGATGGCCAGCAGCGCGTTGGCCACGTTGTGCCGGCCCGGCAGCGCCACGCCGGCCGCCACGGTCAGCCCGTCCGGGCCGTGCGCGGTGAACCGCTGCGCGTAGCCCTCGCCGCCGACCTCGTCGGCCCACCAGGTGGCGCTCGGGTCGCCGGCCGCCGAGTAGGTGACCGTCGCCGGGCGGTACAGCGACTTCAGCGCCGGGTCGTCGTGGTTGAGCACCTCCACCGCGCAGCGCCCGTCGAACAGCTGCGCCTTCGCGGCGAAGTAGTCCGCCGTGTCGGCGTGGAAGTCCAGGTGGTCGGAGCCGAAGTTGGTGTAGCCGCCGACGGTGAACCGGACCCCGCCGACGCGGCCCATCGCCAGGGCGTGGCTGGAGACCTCCATGACCACGGCGGTGACGCCGCGCTCGCGGGCGGCGGCCAGCATGGCGTGCAGGTCGGTGGCCTCGGGCGTGGTGCGCACGCTGTCGATCGCCAGGTCGCCGAGGCGGGTCTCGACGGTGCCGATGAGGCCGGTGGTGTGGCCGGCGGCGCGCAGGCCGGACTCGACCAGGTAGGCCGTCGAGGTCTTGCCGGCCGTCCCGGTCACCCCGATCACCGTCAGTCCCTCGGTCGGGTCGCCGTAGACGGCTGCGGCGAGGGTGCCCAGCGCGGCGCGCGGGTCGGACACCACCAGCGCCGGCAGGCCCGCCTCGGCCGCCGCCGGGGCGCCCGCCGGATCGGTCAGCACGGCCACGGCGCCGGCCGCCGCCGCGCCGGCGGCGAACTCCGCCCCGTGCCGGCGGGCACCCGGCAGGGCCGCGTACAGGTCGCCGGGGCGGACCTCCTGGCTGGCGTGGGTCACCCCGGTCACCACCAGCTCGGCGGCGCCCTCCGGGGGGTCGACGGCGAGCCGGGCGGCGAGGTCGCCGAGCCGGACACCGATCACGGTACGGGGACGAGGATTGCCGGGCACGGCGTCAGACCCTACCCGGTCGTCCGGTTCCGGCCGCACTGCCGCCCCGGTGGTTCGTCCGCACTCACCGATGATGTCGCGGCGTGGCCGCTCAACGCGGATAGACCGTGAACTTCGGGGCCTTCTCCCCACTCGGCGGCACCCCGTAGTGACGCAGCGTGAACTGCATCATGTCCCGGAACGCGGGGGCCGCGATGTCCCCGCCCCCGCCGGAGGGGGTGTGCGCGAAGACCGCGATCACGTAGCGCGGCTTCTCGGCCGGGGCCATCCCGATGAACGAGGCCACCTCGCCGAGCTGCTTGCGCCCGTCGACCAGCCGCCAGCCGGTGCCGGTCTTGCCGGCGACCCGCCACTCCGGAATCGCCGCCGGCGTGCCGGTGGCGTCCTCGACCGTGGTGACCGCCTCCAGGATGTGCCGCAGGGCGGCGGCGTTCTCCGGGCTGAGCACCGACCGGGTGACCGGGGGCTCGGTCGGCGTACGCTTCCCGTCCGGCCCGATCACCTCCTTGACCAGGCGCGGCTGCACGTACGTGCCGTTGTTGGCGATCGTCGCGTAGACGGCGGCCATCTGCAGCGGCGTGGCGTCCACGCTGTGCCCGATCGGCACCGACCCGTGCGACGACCCGCTCCACTCGTCGAGCGGCAGCAGCCGCCCGCTGGCCTCGCCGGGCATGCCCACCCGCGTCGGCTCCCCGAGGCCGAAGCGCTTCTGGTAGTCGATGAGCCGCTCCGGGCCGAGCTTGTCGGCGATCTGGATGGTGCCGACGTTGGACGAGTACGCCATCATGCCGGGCAGGCTCATGCGCTGTCCGTGCGCCTTGTGCGTGTCGAAGAACGGGGTGTCGCCCTTCGTGATGCTGTTGGCGATCGGCAGCGTGGTGTCGGGGGTGATCACCCGCTCCTGGAGCGCGGCGCCGAAGGTGATCGCCTTGTGCACCGAGCCGGGGTCGACCACGAAGCTGGTGGCGGCGTCCTCCCGGTCCTTCGGGTCGCTCGGCGTGGGCTTCGCCGCGTTGTAGGTGGGGTGGCTGGCCTGGGCCAGCACCTCGCCGGAGGGGATCTCGATCACCACGGCGGCGCCGGTGCTGCCCTTGCTCTGCGCCATGTGCCGGCTCAGCATCCGCTGCACCATGAACTGCAGGTCGCGGTCGACGGTGAGCTGGAGCGAGCTGCCCGGCTTGGCCTTCGTCGTCTCGCTGTAGCCGCCGGGGATCGGGGCGGCGAGGTCGCCGAGGCCGACCTCGTAGACCCGCTTGCCGTCCTTGCCGCGCAGCACGTCGTCGTAGCGGGCCTCCAGCCCCTCCAGCCCGACCATGTCCTGGCTGGTGAAGCCGAGCAGGTTGGCCGCGAGGTCGCCGCCGGGCACCTCGCGCCGCTCGTCGCGGTGGGTGTAGATGCCGGGCAGCTCCAGCCCCGTGATCTTCCGGGCCCGGTCGATGTCCACCCCACGGGCCAGGTACTCGAACTGCGAGTCGACGCCGTTGACCCGCTTGCGGGGCTTCATCTTCTCGGCCAGCTCCGAGGCCGGCATGCCGAGCAGCGGGGACAGCGCCCTGGCGGTGGCCTGCTGGTCCTTGACCTGGGTGGGGTCGGCGTAGACGTAGCGCGCCTCGACGCTGTGCGCCAGCGGGGCGCCGGACCGGTCGTAGATGGCGCCGCGCGCCGCCGGCAGCGTGACGGTGCGCAGCCGGTCGGCGAGACCACCGCCGGCGTACGCCGGAGTCTCCACGGCCTGGAGGACCACCAGCCGGATGCCGATGACGGCGAAGAGCGTCAGGGTGAGCACGGTGCCGAGCCGCAGCCGGCGACGGGGATCGGCCAGCCGGGGCGGCTTCGGCGGCTTACGCGACGGCCGCCGGGCGGCCGGACGGTCCGGCCGGCGGGCGGGGCGCGGGGCGGCGCGGCGGCGCGGCGCCGCCGGCTCGTCGTCGTGGCGCGGGGTGCGGGGCGTGACGGTGCGGACGACGCCGGAGCGGCCCGCCGCCTCCCGCCGGCCGGCGCGGCCGGCACCGGCGCGCCGGCCGGC
>NZ_WAAS01000332.1:0-6311 GCF_008806585.1 Micromonospora sp. AMSO12t | reverse complement strand
GAGCGGTTCGACGCGCCCGGCGAGCGCCTCGACCCGTCCGCGCCGGCGGATCCGCTCGACCTGCCCCTGGACGATCCCGCCCCGCCGCGCAACCGGGTCCGCGACGAGCGGGTCCGCGACGAGCGGATCAGCCCGGAGGAACTGGACGAGGCGATCTTCGGCCCCGGTCCGGCGACCGACGCCGACGACGAGGCCGGGGAGACCGCGGCGGCCGGCGACGAGTTCGGGGCGCCGATCGCCGGCGTGGGGCTGACCCTGCTGGTCACCGACCTGCCCCGCTCGCTGGACTTCTACCGCGACCTGGGCTTCGCCGAGGTCGACCGGGGCTCCGGCAACGCGGTCCTCTCCTCCGGGACGACCCGCCTGGTGCTGCGCGAGGTGACCGAGGCGGCGCCGATCAGCCGCCGGCTGGTGCACGTCAACCTCGAGGTCGACGACATCGGCTCCGCCTACGAGCGGCTGCGCGGCACGGGCGTCCGGTTCACGTACGCCCCCCGGGTGGTCAACCGGGGCACGAAGCTGGAGGTGTGGGCGGCGGCGTTCCGCGACCCGGACGGCCACGGCATCGCCCTCACCCAGTGGCGGGAACGCGCCGAGGCCTGACCCGTCAGCCCAGCTCGCCGAGGCCTGACCGTCAGCCCAGGATGACCCGGCGCACGTGCAGGGCGTAGCCCCACACCAGGGCGAAGACGACGCCCAGCACCAGCAGCGACCAGTGCAGCAGGCCGGCCAGCATGAGCAGTCCCTGCAGGGCGGTGCCGGCGTGCCAGGCCCACGGCCGACGCATCATGCCGGCGAGCAGCACCGCCGCCACGGCCAGCGCCACCACGGCCCCGATCGCGGCGCCGCCCAGGTCGCCGCCGACCACCCGGATCGGCTGGATGGCCAGCACCAGCACCAGCGCCTCCAGGCTGAGCGTGCCCGCGCCGAGGCCACGGACCGCCCGTTCCGGGTTGCGCAGCCCGGAGCGGCGCGGCGGGCGCCCCGCGGGGTTGCCGTCGGCCGCCCGGACCGCGCCGTCGTCAGGGGTGCCGTCCGAGGTACTGGCGGGGAGGTCGCCGGGGAGCCCGTCGGGTGCCCCGGTCGGGCGGTCGTCGCCCGCGGTGGCCCGCTCCGGCCCGGTCATCGCTTCAGCAGCCGACGGGCGTCGGCCACCGTCACCACCGACCCGGTGACCAGCACCCCGACCCCGCTCAGCTCCCCCGGTACGTCCTCCTCGGCCATCGCCACCGCCGCCTCGATCGCGTCCGGCATCTCCTCGGCCACCTCCACCCGCTCGGGTCCGAAGACCTCCGCCGCCAGCGCGGCCAACTCCCGGGCGGGCAGTGCCCGGGGCGAGCTGTTGCGGGTCACCACGACCTGGTCGACCACCGGCTCCAGCAGCTCCAGCAGGCTGGCCGCGTCCTTCTCCGCGAGGACGCCGACCACCGCGACCAGCTTGCTGAAGGCGAACTCCTCCTGGAGGGCGGCCACCGTGGCGGCCATCCCGTGCGGGTTGTGCGCCCCGTCCAGCAGGATGGTCGGCGCGCTGCGTACGCGCTCCAGCCGGCCGGGCGAGCTGGCGGTGGCGAAGCCCTCCCGGACCGCCTCGACGTCGAGCTGCCGCTTCGCCCCGGCGCCGAGGAACGCCTCCACCGCCGCCAGCGCCACCGCCGCGTTCTGCGCCTGGTGGGCGCCGTGCAGCGGGATGAACACCTCCTCGTAGACGCCGCCGAGGCCCTGGAGGGTGAGCACCTGCCCGCCGACGGCGACGGCCCGCCGCAGCACCCCGAACTCGGCGCCCTCCCGGGCGATGGTCGCGCCGACCTCGGCACAGCGCTCCAGGATCGGCCCGGCGGCCTCCTCCTCCTGCGCCGCGGAGATCACCGTCGCGCCCTTGTGGATGATTCCCGCCTTGGCCAGCGCGATGTCCTGGATGGTGTCGCCGAGCCACTCGGTGTGGTCCAGCCCGACCGGGGTGAGCACGCACACCCCGGCCTGGATCACGTTGGTGGCGTCCTCGGCGCCGCCGAGACCCACCTCGACCACCGCCACGTCCACCGGGGCGTCGGCGAAGGTGGCGAAGGCCAGGGCGGTCGTCATGTCGAAGTACGTCAGCGGCTCCGCCGAGCGCTCGTCGACCAGCCGGGCGAGCGGCTCGATCTCCCGGTACGTGGCGACGAACCGTGCCTCGTCCACCGGCTCGCCGTCCAGGCTGATCCGCTCCCGGACGTTCTCCAGGTGCGGGCTGGTGTAGCGGCCGGTGTGCAGCCCGAACGCCCGCAGCAGCGAGTCGATCATCCGGGCCGTCGAGGTCTTGCCGTTGGTGCCGGTCAGGTGGATCGACGGGTACGCCCGCTGCGGGCTGCCGAGCAGGTCCAGCAGCGACTCGATCTTGTCCAGCTCGAAGGCCATGCGGGTGAACCCGCGTTCGGCCAGCTCGGCCTCGACGGCGGCGAAATCGGTGCGGTCGGTCACGAGGGCAGCGCCTCCAGAGCGGCGTCGATGCGGACGAGGTCGGCCTCGGCGACGGCGAGCCGATCGCGGATCTTGGCGACCACCGGCTCCGGCGCCTTGTCGACGAACGCCGGGTTGCCGAGCTTCGCCCGGGCCTGCGCGGCCTCCTTCTCGGCGGCGGCCCGGTCCTTGGTCAGCCGGGCCCGCTCGGCGGCCACGTCGATCGTCCCCCGGGTGTCCAGGGCCACGCTGACCTCGCCGGGCATGGCGAGCGTGGCGCTGGCCTGGAAGCCGTCGCCGGCCGCGTCGAGGCGCACCAGCGACCGGATCAGCGGCTCGTGCGCGGAGATGCCGGCGGCGGCCAGGCCGTCGAGCCGCGCGGCGACCCGCTGCGTCGGGCGCAGCCCCTGGTCCGAGCGGAACCGCCGGATCTCGGTCACCACCCGCTGGAGGGTGCCGACCTCGACCTCCGCGGCGTCGTCGACTCCGGTACGGTCGGCCACCGGCCAGGCGGCCGTCAGCACCGTCTCGCCGCCGGTGAGCGCGGTCCACAGCTCCTCGGTGACGAACGGGATCACCGGATGCAGCAGCCGCAGCAGTTGGTCCAGCACGTGCCCGAGCACCCGGCGGGTCGCCTCGGCGGCCGGGCCGCCCTCGGCGAGCACCGGCTTGGTCAGCTCCACGTACCAGTCGCAGACGTCGTCCCAGGCGAAGTGGTAGAGCAGGTCGCAGACCTTCGCGAACTCGTACGCCTCGAACTGCTCGTCGACGGCGGCGGTGACGTGCGCCAGCCGGGACAGGATCCACCGGTCGACCGTCGACAGCGTGTCGGCCGCCGGCAGCGGCCCCTCGGTGTGCGCGCCGTTGAGCAGCGCGAAGCGGGTGGCGTTCCACAGCTTGTTGCAGAAGTTGCGGGAGCCCTGGCACCAGTCCTCGCTGACCGGCACGTCCCCGCCCGGGTTGGCGCCCCGGGCGAGCGTGAACCGGGTGGCGTCGGCGCCGTACCGGTCGATCCAGTCCAGCGGGTCGACCACGTTGCCGAACGACTTGGACATCTTCTTGCCGTGCTGGTCGCGGACCATGCCGTGCAGGGCCACCGTGTGGAACGGCGGCCGGCCGTCCATCGCGTACAGGCCAAACATCATCATCCGGGCGACCCAGAAGAAGAGGATGTCGTAGCCGGTGACCAGCACGCTGGTCGGGTAGAACTTCGCCAGGTCGGGAGTCTGCTCCGGCCAGCCGAGCGTGGAGAACGGCCACAGGCCGCTGGAGAACCAGGTGTCCAGGACGTCCTCGTCCTGGTGCCAGCCCTCGCCGCCCGGCGGCTCCTCGTCCGGGCCGACGCAGACGATCTCGCCGTCCGGGCCGTACCAGACGGGGATGCGGTGGCCCCACCAGAGTTGGCGGGAGATGCACCAGTCGTGCATGTTGTCGACCCAGGCGAAGTACCGCTTGGCCAGCTCCGCCGGCTCGATCTTCACCCGACCGTCGCGCACCGCGTCGCCGGCGGCCTCGGCCAGCGGGGCGGTGTTGACGAACCACTGGAGCGACAGCCGCGGCTCGACGGTCGTCCGGCACCGGGAGCAGTGCCCCACCGCGTGCACGTACGGCCGCTTCTCCGCGACGATCCGGCCCTGCTCGCGCAGCGCGGCGACGATCGCGGGGCGGGCCTCGTAGCGGTCCAGGCCCTGGAAGGGGCCGTGCGCGGTGATGACGCCCCGCTCGTCCATGATCGTCAGCGACGGCAGGTCGTGCCGCTGGCCGATCTCGAAGTCGTTCGGGTCGTGCGCGGGGGTCACCTTGACCATGCCGGTGCCGAAGCTCGGGTCGACGTGCTCGTCGGCCACGATCGGGATCCGCCGGTCGGTCAACGGCACGGCCACCTCGGTGCCGATCAGGTGCCGGTAGCGCTCGTCGTCCGGGTGCACGGCGACCGCGGTGTCACCGAGCATCGTCTCGGCCCGGGTCGTGGCGACCACGACGTCGTCGCTGTATCGGATCGAGATCAGCTCGCCGTCGTCGTCGGTGTGCTCCACCTCGATGTCCGACAGCGCGGTCAGGCAGCGCGGACACCAGTTGATGATCCGGTTGGCCCGGTAGATCAGCCCGTCGTCGTAGAGCTTCTTGAACATGGTCTGGACGGCCCGGGACAGGCCCTCGTCCATGGTGAAGCGCTCACGGTCCCAGTCGACGGAGTCGCCGAGGCGACGCATCTGGCCGAGGATCGCGCCGCCGGATTCGGCCTTCCACTGCCACACCCGCTCGACGAACTTTTCCCGGCCCAGGTCGTGCCGGGACAGGCCCTGGCCGGCGAGCTGCCGCTCGACCACGTTCTGGGTGGCGATCCCGGCGTGGTCCATGCCCGGCAGCCACAGCGCCTCGTGGCCCTGCATCCTCTTGCGCCGCACCAGCGCGTCCTGGACGGTGTGGTCCAGCGCGTGGCCCATGTGCAGGGAGCCAGTGACGTTGGGCGGCGGGATGACGATGGTGAAGGGGGGCTTGTCGCTGTCCGCCGACGCCCGGAAGTGGCCGGCGGCTACCCACTGCTCGTACCGTCGCTGCTCCACCTCGCCGGGCTGGTACTGGCCGGCAAGGGTCGGGGCGTCGGGGCGTCGGGCATCCAGTCTCTCGGTCACCCTGAAAGTCTACGGAGCGCTTCCCGGGACCCGACGTGCGCCACCTGCTGTTCGCGTACGGTGTCGGCTATGTCCGACGCACATCTCACCGATCGCCCGGTCGCCGACGGGCCCGAACCGATCGATCTGACCGACGAGCCCATCCAGCTCAGCAACCGGGACCCGGAGAGCGCCCCGGAGCGGCGGGGGACGTGGTCGGGGCGCCGGCGGGTGGCGTGGGCCGTGGCGGCGGTGGTCGGACTCGCGGGAGCCGCGGTGCTCGGCACCGCCGGCTGGCGGGTCGCCCAGCAGAAGGACGCCGATCTGGCCACCCCGGACCGGGTGGCGGGCCTCGTACGCGACGACAGCGACCGGGCCCGCAGCACCTCCGACTACCTGCGCAGCGGATTCGCCGCCGACATCGACCTGGACAGCAGCTTCGGCACCGTCTACCGGGATCCTGCCGACGACAGGCGCTCGGTGCTCGTCTTCGGGGGGACGACCCTGCTCTGGCAGCCGGAGCGGGACCTGAACAGTCTCTTCGGCCTGCTGACCGACGAGACCGGCAAGGTGACGGGGCTGCGCAAGATGCCCGCCGGGCGCTTCGGCGGCGTGATGAAGTGCGGCACGACCAGCGGCGACGGCGGCGACTTCGCGGTCTGCGGGTGGGCCGACCACGGCAGCGTGGTGATGGCGATGTTCCCGGGTCGCTCCGTCGACGACGCCGGCGGGCTGTTCCGCGCCATGCGCGAGGAGATCCAGACCCGAGGCTGAACGCCTTGGCCGCCCGGCCCGAGGCCAGGTGGCGGCGGGTGGAGTCCAGGTGGCGCGGCCCGAGTCCAAGTGGTGCAGGCGAAGCCCTGGTGGCGCGGCCCGAGCCTAGGTGGTGCGGGTGGAGTCCAGGTGGCGCGGGTGGAGTCCAGGTGGTGCGGGCGGAGTGTCCCCGGCACCTGGCGGGGGAACCCGCGGCCCCGGCCTGAAAACGAATCCGCCGCCCGATCGACCCTGCTCCGGTCCCGGGGGATCCGGCTCTCGGCCTCCGGTCCCCGCAGGATTCGGCTCTCGGCCATGCCTCAAATGGGCCGTAACGCAGTTCAGGGCCACCCCCTGCGGGGTGGCCCTGAACTGAAAGATTGTCCGGCGGTGTCCTACTCTCCCACACCCTCCCGAGTGCAGTACCATCGGCGCTGGAGGGCTTAGCTTCCGGGTTCGGAATGTAACCGGGCGTTTCCCCTCCGCCATGACCGCCGTAACTCTATC
>NZ_WAAS01000331.1:0-6316 GCF_008806585.1 Micromonospora sp. AMSO12t | reverse complement strand
TGCGCATGGCTCACTCGATGAGCACGTCGCGGGGGTCGGCGGGCATGGCGCGACCGTAGCGCGGATCACGCGCGGATCCGCCGCCGGGATCGGTCCCCGGGCGCATGGGCGCTCGCGGCTGGGTAAAGATGGGTCCCATGACCGAAGCGCACTCCGCTGGACAGAACGACGAGCCGGGCCAGGATGGCACCGGTCACTCCGGAACGGTGGTGGTGGTCGGCCCGGACGGGCGGCCCGTCGGCACCGTGCAGACCGACGAGGCACACGGCGAGGACCCGACCCGACTGGTCGAGCAGCCGGCCAAGGTGATGCGGATCGGCAGCATGATCAAGCAGCTGCTCGAGGAGGTCAAGGCCGCCCCGCTCGACGACGCCAGCCGGCACCGGATGCGGGAGATCCACCAGCGGTCGATCGTCGAGCTGAAGGAGGGGCTCGCCCCCGAGCTGCGCGAGGAGCTGGAACGCATCTCGCTGCCCTTCACCGAGGAGAAGGCGCCAAGCGAGGGCGAGCTGCGCATCGCGCACGCCCAGCTCGTCGGCTGGCTGGAGGGCCTGTTCCACGGCATCCAGGCGGCCCTGGTCGCCCAGCAGATGGCCGCCCGGGTGCAGCTGGAGCAGATGCGCTCCGGCCGGCAGGCGCTGCCCAGTGGCCCCGGCGCCGGAATGCTGCCGGGCATGCCGGGGATGGGCCAGCCGCCGCAGGGCGGCGAGGGGCACAGCACCGGCCAGTACCTCTGACCGCGCGGCCGGCCGGGGACGCCGGCCGGCCGCTCACCCCACCCCGAAGACCTTCTCCAGGTACGCCGCCACGCCGTCCGCCGAGTTCGCCGCCGTGACCTCGTCGGCGATCTCCAGGACGGCGCGGTGCGCGTTCGCCACCGCCACTCCCCGCCCGGCCCAGGTCAGCATCGGCACGTCGTTCGGCATGTCGCCGAAGGCGAGCACGTCCCGGGCGTCGATGCCGAGCCGCGCGCAGTACCACGCCAGCCCGGCCGCCTTGGTCACGCCGGCGGCGGAGATCTCCACCAGCCCCGAGTACGACGAGTGGGTCGCCTCGGCCAGCCCTTCGAGGGCCGCGGCCACCAGCGCGACGAACGCGTCCGGGTCCTGCTCGGCGGACCGGGCCAACAGCTTCACCGCCGGTGCCGCCAGCAGCTCCTCGGGGGTCTCGACCGCCCGGATCGCGTCGTGGTCGGCGTCCCAGCGCAGCGGGTAGTGCGCCTCGTGCCGCATCTGCCGGCTGTCGACGATCTCCACCGCGAAGCTGATCTCCGGCACCTCGGCGCGCAGCCGCCGGGCCACCTCGGCGAGCAGTTCCGGGGCGAGCGGGTCGGCCCGCTGCACCTCGTCGGCGACCGGGTCGTAGACCACCGCGCCGTTGGCGCAGATCGCCGGCAGCGGCTCGGCGAGCTGCTCGTACACCATCTTCAGCCAGCGGATGGGCCGGCCGGTGACCAGCACGACCGGCGTGCCCCGCGCGGACAGCCGGGCCAGCACGTCGGCGGTGTGCGGGCTGAGCGTGCGGTCGTCCCGGAGCAGGGTGCCGTCGATGTCGGTGGCGATCAGCCGTGGTGCCTCTCCCATCAGCGGGACAGTAGCCGATCGAGGTACACCGCCACCCCGTCGTCGTCGTTGCGCAGGGTCACCTCGTCCGCGGCGGCGCGGACCATCGGGTGGGCGTTGGAGACCGCGACCCGGGCCCAGCCGGCCCACTCGAACATCGGCAGGTCGTTGGGCATGTCGCCGAAGACCAGGACGTCGGCCGGGTCGACGCCGAGGCGCTGCGCCACCACGGTCAGCCCGGTGGACTTGTCGACCCCCGGCGGGCAGATCTCGACGAAGCCCAGCCCCGCCTGGGTGAGCGTGGCGACCTCCGGCGCGACGATCCGCCGGGCGACCGCGAGCAGTTCGTCGACGTGGTGGTCGGCGGTCCGGACGAACGCCTTGATCACGTCGCACGAGAGGCACTCGGCGCGACTGCGCGCCTCGAACTCGTGCTGGTAGGGCCAGCTCGGGTGGTAGTCGCCCCAGAGCGGTGCGCCGTGCTCGTCCGACGCCTCGACCATCACGGTCAGCGGCCCGACGGCCGCCTCCAGGTCGGCCAGCAGCACGGTCAGCACCTCGGCGGAGAGGCGCTCGTCGCGCAGCACCACCGGCCCGGCCGGGTCGCTCTGGTCGACGACCCGGCCGCCGCCGGCCATCACCAGGAAGTCCGCGGCCCGGATGTCGTTGCGGGTCATTCCGGCCAGCCGGGGCCCGCGACCGGTAGCGCCGACCACCGGGATACCGGCGGCCCGCACCCGGTCGAGCACCGCGTGCGTGTACGCCGAGACGGTGTCGTCGCTGCGGACGAGCGTCCCGTCGAGATCCGTGGCGATCAGCTTGGGCAGGCCCGGGCGGGTCATCGTTCCTCCTTCGCCCGCCGCCGTCGCAGCCAGCCGTCTCGGTCCTCGGTGCCTCGACCCTGAGTGACGGCGGGCAGCAAACGTACCTCGCGCAACGGGCCCCCACCATGGCGTTGCGGCGAATGCCGTGCCAACGGTCGACGGCCCGCCGGTGTCCCCCTCCGGGGCCCTGCCGCGGGCCGTAGGGTGGGACGGGTGGGAGAGCGGGACTGGCCGGTGGCGGAGGCCGTCGACACCGAGCGGCTGCTGCTGGAGCCGCTCCGCGTCGACCACGCCGAGGAACTCGCCCCCCTCCTGGACGACCCGGCCCTGCACGAGTACGTCGGGGGCAGCCCGGCCACCCCGGAGCAGCTCCGGGAGCGGTACCGCCGGCAGACGGTCGGGCGGTCGCCGGACGGCCGGGAGGGCTGGCTCAACTGGGTCGTCCGGCACCGGGACAGCGGCGACGCGGTCGGCACCGTGCAGGCCACCGTGCGGCTCGACGGTGACCGGCCGGTCGCCGAGCTGGCCTGGGTCGTCCTGACGCCGCACCAGGGCCGCGGCTACGCCGGCGAGGCCGCCGCCGGCCTGGTCGGCTGGCTGGCGGAGCGCGACATCCGGGCGCTGGTCGCGCACGTGCACCCCGACCACCGGGCCTCCGCCCGGGTGGCCGAGCGGCTCGGCCTGCGGGCCACCGACGAGCGAGCGGACGGCGAGGTCCGCTGGGTGGCCCCCTGAGGGACGCCGCGAGCCCCGGCGATCGGGCACGGGAGGTGCCGAGGCCGTCCTCGTCGAGCCGGCGGGCTGACGTTCGTCACCCTGGTCGTCGGCGAACTGGCCCCAAGAGCGGTCAGTCCGGGAGTTCGGGGCGGGCGAAGGGGGCGGCCGGCCCGACGGTGAGGTCGGCCGGCGCGGGCGGCCCGTCGTCCGTGAGGTCCCGCGACCTGCGGCGGCGCCAGCCCACCGGCTCCGTCCCGGCTCCGCCGTCGGCCTCGGTCCCGCCGTCCGCTTCGGCTCCGCCGTCCGCCTCGGTCCCGCCGGCGGCCTTCCCGGCGAGCCGGGCCGTGCCGGCCGGGGCCAGCTTCAGCGCCGCCGCGAAGAGCGCACAGGCCAGGAACGCCGTCACCAGGCCCCGGCCGTACTCGACCTGGAAGCCGTCGTCCGTCGAGTAGAAGAAGACGCGTTGGGCGGCCTCGTCGAGCGAGGCGGTGGCCGCGACCAGCAGCCCCAGCAGCGCCCCGGCCACGGCCAGCCCGGCGAGCCGGGCGTTCGGACGCACCGCGGGAGTGCCGCGCAGCGCGAGCACCACCGCGCAGACCAGGGCGAACAGCCCGACCAGGTAGCCCACCCCGAACCCGCCGACGTCGGACACCCCGCCCGGCACCCGCAGCGGCGTGTTGCCCTGCGGGCCGCCGTTGGGGATGGTCATCACCTGCCACTCGCCGAGCATCGAGGCGAGGGCGGCCACCGCGCCGAGCGCCGCGAGCAGCACGGGGAGCCGGGGGTCCCGGTGCAGCCCGGAGAACGTACGCCCGAACCGCCCCGGCCTGTCCGGCTGCGCGGTGCCCCACTCCAGGACGGCGGCACCGTCGGACCGGTGTTCCTGCCGGGGAATGGGGGAACTCTGGGACATCGGCCACCCTTCCGCGTTCGCGGGCCTGCCCCGAATCATGACACAGTACGCACCCGGTGACGCGGAGCGTGAACGGTCGCCGGAGGGTGCCCGTTGGGCTAGCGTCGGGTGCATGCCTATCCGTACCGCTTCCGCACAATGGCAGGGCAACCTCACCGAGGGGTCCGGCACGATCCGCACCGGCAAGGGCGGGCTGGAGGGGAACTACTCCTTCAAGTCCCGTTTCGAGGAGGGTGAGGGCACCAACCCCGAGGAGCTGATCGGCGCGGCCCACGCCGGCTGCTTCTCGATGGCGTTCTCCAAGGCACTTGCCGAGGCCGGCTCGCCGCCCACCTCCGTGGAGACCACCGCCAAGGTCCACCTCGACAAGACCGACGCCGGGATGGCGGTGACCCGGATCGAGCTGGACACCGTCGGCCAGGTGCCCGGCATCGACGAGGCGCAGTTCACCAAGCTCGCGGAGACCGCCAAGGAGAACTGCCCGATCTCCCGCCTGCTCGCCCCGGGCGCCCAGATCAGCCTGACCGCGCGCCTCGCCTCCTGACCGTCCCCGTCGTCGGCGTCGACCGCCACGGGGATCACGCTCCCCGTGGCGGCCCGCCGAGCCGGACCGGTGGCCCGACCGGCGCGGGCGGGCCGTGTCGTCGGGCAGAATGGGCGGGGTGCCGGTGGAGATGAGTCGCGAGCGCTTCGAGGAGCTGGTCGGCGACGCGCTCGACGAGGTGCCCGAGGAACTCCTCGCCCTGATGAGCAACGTCGTGATCCTGGTGGAGGACGACCCGCCCCCCGGCGAGGACCTGCTCGGCCTCTACGAGGGGCACGCCCTCACCGACCGCGGCTGGGACTACGCCGGCGTGCTGCCGGACCGCATCCTGATCTACCGCAATCCCATCCTGCGCATCTGCGACGACGACGAGGACGTCGTCGACGAGGTGGCGGTGACGGTGGTGCACGAGATCGCCCACCACTTCGGCATCGACGACGCCCGCCTGCACGAGCTGGGCTGGGGCTAGCGGGCGGCGGTTGCCCCGGTCGCCTACCGTCGGTCCAGGTACCGCGAACTCAGGAGGCACTTCCAATGCGCAGCGAGCTGTTCTCGGCGGAGAACCTTGAGAAGGAGTCCGCGCAGCCCGGCATGCGGCTGCAGAACTCCAAGATGTTGAAGGTCGAACTCAACGGCGAGATGATGGCCCGGGTCGGGTCGATGGTCGCCTACCAGGGGCAGGTGCAGTTCCAGGCGCTCGGCTCCGGCGGGCTCGGCAAGTTCCTCAAGCAGAAGCTGACCGGCGAGGGCGTCCCGCTGATGAAGGTCTCGGGCCGGGGTGACGTCTTCCTCGCCGACTTCGCCAAGGACGTGCACGTCATCGACCTGGAGCCCGGCGACGCGCTCTCCATCAACGGCTCCAGCGTGCTGGCCTTCGACTCCACCCTCCAGTACGACATCCGGATGGTCGGCGGGGCCGGCATGGCGTCCTCGTCGGGCCTGTTCAACTGCGTCTTCAGCGGTTACGGCCGGATCGCCATCACCACCAAGGGCACTCCGGTGGTGCTCAGCGTCGACGCCCCCACCTACGTCGACCCGCAGGCGGCGGTCTGCTGGTCGGCCAACCTTCAGACCGGCTACCACCGCGCCGAGCAGCTCGGCCTCGGCACGCTGCTGGGCCGGAGCACCGGCGAGGCGTTCACGATGAGCTTCGCCGGCCAGGGCTTCGTCGTCGTCCAGCCCTCCGAGGAGCCGCCCGTCATGGGCAGCGGCTCCCAGGAGCAGCAGGGCGGTCTCCTCGGCGGCCTGCTCAGCTGAGGCACGCCCCGCACCACCTCGCACCGCCCCCGCACCGCGTCGACCGGCCCCGCCGGATCCGACGCCGGTCGGGGGCGGTGCCGTTGCGGGGGCCGCAGTCGGCTCCGGGGCGGTCCCGGGCCTGCCGTCAGCCGAGGTCGCCGGCGCGCAGACGGGCCAGCCAGGCGGCCGCGTCGGCGTAGTCGGCGTCCGAGAGGCCGGCGGGGGCCGGGATCGGGCGGTCGCCCGTCCCGGGGAACCGGTGCCGGGGGTACGAGCCCAGGAAGCGCACGTCGGCGCAGACCCGGCGCAGCCCCTGCAACGCCTCGCCCAGGCGTACGTCCGCCACGTGCCCGGCGCAGTCGAGGAAGAAGACGTAGCGGCCGAGCGCCTCGCCCGTCGGGCGGGACTCGATCCGGCTCATGTTGACCCCGCGGACGGCCAGCTCCATCAGCACCGACAGCAGCGCGCCCACCCGGTCGTGCGCGATGTAGACCGCCAGGGACGTCACGTCGTCACC
>NZ_WAAS01000330.1:0-6375 GCF_008806585.1 Micromonospora sp. AMSO12t | reverse complement strand
CGCGACACGCCGACGTCGAGGGCGACAACTTCATGATCAACCCGGAGGTGGGTGGGGTGGGTGGTCAGGCGGAGGCGCGTTCGATCAGCTGGGTGTCCAGGAGGATGTGGGGCGACGGGAGCTCGTCGCCGCGGATGCGGCTGACCAGCAGGCGGGCCATCTGCCGGCCCATCTCCTCCACCGGCTGGAAGACCGTGGTCAGCGGCGGCTCGGCCTGCCGGGCGATCGGGGCGTCGTCGAAGCCGATCACCGCGACGTCCTCCGGCACCCGCCGGCCCGCCTCGCGCAGCGCGCGCAGCGCCCCGAACGCCATCAGGTCGGAGGCGACGAAGACGGCGTCGAGGTCGGGGCAGTCCTCCAGCAGCCGACGCATCCCAGCCGCCCCGCTGCCCTCGCTGAAGTCGCCGTACGCGATCATGGCGGGGTCGACCCCGCCCCCGGCGGCCCTGACGGCCTCCTTGTAGCCGGTCAGCCGGCCCAGGCCGGCGCCCATGTCCTGCGGGCCGGCGATGGTGGCGATGCGCCGCCGCCCCCGACCGGCCAGGTGTTCCACCGCCCGCCGGGCGCCGCCCACGTTGTCCACGTCGACGTAGTACGCGGGCTGCGCGCCGGGTTGCAGCATCCGGGCCGGGCGGCCGCCGAGCACGGTGGGCAGGCCGCGCTCCTCCAGCAGGGTGGGCAGCGGGTCGGAGTCGTGCAGCGACAGCAGCAGGACCCCGTCGACGTGCTGGTTGGTCAGGTGGTGCTCGACCCGCTCCCGTTCGATCGGCGACTGCACCATGGCCAGCCAGAGCTGCAACGGGGTCTCCAGCAGCCCCGAGCTGACGCCCCGGACGATGCCGGCGAAGAACGGCTCGGTGAAGACCCGGTCGCCGGATTCCGACACCACCAGGGCGATCGAGTCGGTGCGTTGGGTCACCAGGGCACGGGCGGCCCGGTTCGGCACGTACCCCAGCTCGGCGATGGCCTGCTGCACCGCGGCGCGCGCCTCGGGGCTCACCTGGGGTGAGCCGTTGACCACCCGGGAGACCGTCCCGCGACCGACGCCGGCGCGGGCGGCGACGGCGTCGAGGGTCGGGCGCCCGAGCGACCGGGTGCGCTGCGTTGTCATTGTCTGCTCCTCCGACGGCGGACCGGCCCCGGCGCCACCCCGTGCGGGGTGGCGCCGGGGCCGCCCGTTGATGGCTGGCCCTGGCCTATTGTGCGGCCAGACCGTTGCGTCGGATCACCTCGGCGTACCACCTGGCGCTGGACTTGGGAATGCGGACCTGGCTGTCGTAGTCGACGTGGACCATCCCGAACCGCTTGGTGTAGCCCCAGGCCCACTCGAAATTATCCATCAGCGACCAGGCGAAGTACCCGCGCAGGGGCACCCCGGCCTCGATCGCCTCGTGCGCGGCGCGCAGGTGGGCGTCGAAGTACGCCAGCCGGTCGGCGTCGTCGACCTGCCCGTCGACCACCTCGTCCACGAAGGCCGAGCCGTTCTCGGTGACGTAGAGCGGCAGGTCCGTGTACTCCTCGTGCACCCGGCGCAGCGTCTCCACCAGGCCTGGGGCGTCGATCTCCCAGTTCATGTCGGTCACCGGGACGCCCCGGGTGACGAACCGGACGTCCTCGCTGCCCGGCCAGCACGACGGCGCCCGCCAGTACGGCTCCGGCTCGGCGTCGGGATCCGGCGCGGCGACGACGTGGCGGCTGTAGTAGTTGACGCCGACCACGTCCAGCGGGGTGGAGATGGTCGCCAGGTCCCCGTCGCGCACGTGCCCGAAGTCGGTGACCTTGGCGAGGTCGGCCATCAGGTCCGCCGGGTAGGACCCGCGCAGCAGCGGGTCCAGGAAGAAGCGGTTGGCCAGCCCGTCGATGCGCCGCGCGGCGTCGACGTCGGCGGGCGCCTCGCTGGCCGGGGTGACCGGGTAGAGGTTGACCGTCACCCCGACCTCGGCGGTCGGCCGGGCCGCGCGCAGCGCCTGCACCGCGAGGCCGTGGCCGAGCATCAGGTGGTGTCCGGCCCGTACGGCGTCCGCGCCGTCCGAGCGGCCCGGCGCGTGCACCCCGGAGCCGTAGCCGAGGAACGCCGAGCACCACGGCTCGTTCAGCGTGGTCCAGTAGCGCACCCGGTCGCCGAGCGCGTCGGCGACCAGCGTGGCGTAGTCGGCGAACCGCGCGGCGGTGTCCCGGGCCGGCCAGCCGCCGACGTCCTCCAGCGGCTGCGGCAGGTCCCAGTGGTAGAGGGTCAGCCACGGCTCGATCCCGTGCCCCAGCAGTTCGTCGACGAGCCGCCGGTAGAAGTCGAGCCCCTCGGCGTTGGCCGGGCCGGTGCCGCCCGGCTGCACCCGCGGCCAGGAGACCGAGAACCGGTACGACTTCAGCCCCAGCTCGGCCATCAGCGCGACGTCGGGGCCCAGCCGGTGGTAGTGGTCGCAGGCCACGTCACCGGTGTGCCCCTCGACCACCCGTCCCGGGGTGTGGCTGAAGGTGTCCCAGATCGACGGGGTCCGGCCGCCCTCGGCCGCCGCGCCCTCGATCTGGTACGCGGCGGTGGCCGCGCCCCAGAGGAAGCCGGGCGGGAAGGTCAGCGGCGGACGGTCGTCGACGACGCCGACGGCGGGTGGGCTGGCGGGGTTGCTCACGACTTGACGGCACCTTCCATGATGCCGCCCACGATCTGGCGGCCGAACACGATGAACACGATCACCAACGGTAGAGTGCCGACCGCCGTGGCGGCGAACACCTGCGAGTAGTCGGTGTAGTAGGCGTACGACAGGAAGGCCAGCGAGACCTGGAGCGTCGGGTTCTCGGAGGTGAGCACCGCGTACGGCCACAGGAACGAGTTCCAGGTCTCCATGAACGTCAGCAGGCCGAGCACTGCGGCGGCCGGCCGCAGCGCGGGCAGCACGATGCTCCAGTAGATGCGGAAGGTGCTCGCCCCGTCCACCCGGCCCGCCTCGATCAGCTCGTCGGAGATGGCCTGGGTGGCGTACTGCCGCATCATGAACACGCCGAACGCGCTGACCAGGAACGGCACGGTCACCGCGTAGAGGGTGTCGAACCAGTTGAGGTCCTGGATCATGCCCCAGAGCGGGATGAGGCCGAGCTGCGTCGGGATCATCATGGTGACGATGATCGTCAGCAGCAAGGCGTTGCGGCCCCGGAAGCGCAGCTTGGCGAAGGCGAAGCCGGCCAGCGAGCCGGTGATCACCACGGAGACCGTCACGATGCCGGAGACGATCACCGAGTTGAGCAGGCCGGTGAGGAAGTTCGCCGCCTCGTTGTCGAGTACGCGGCCGAAGTTGTCGCCGAACGACCCGGACGGCGTGACCGGTGGCGGGACGTCGTTGATCGAGTCCAGGCTGCGGGTGGCGATGACCACCATGTAGTAGAACGGGTAGATCGAGAACAGCGTCGCCAGGACGAGCGCGACGTAGGTCAGCGGGCTGGTGCGCCACAGGCGCCGGGATGCCGAGTTCATCTGGGCGTTCCTCACTTCACCGTGCGGCGGACGAGCAGGAAGTTGATCCCCGAGACGAGGGCGATCATCAGGAACATCGCCCAGGCGACCGCGGCGCCGTAGCCGGCGGTGTTGAGGTTCTCGATGCCCAGCTCGTACATGTACATCGCCAGGGTCTGGAACTCGCGCTGGTCGCCGCCGATGATGTTGCCGTTGGCGAAGACGAGCGGCTCGGTGAAGAGCTGGAGCCCGCCGATCGTGGAGAGGATCACCACGAAGACGAAGGTCGGGGTGAGCATCGGCAGGGTGATCCGCCAGAACTGCTTCCACTGGCTGGCGCCGTCGAGCGCCGCCGCCTCGTACAGGTCGCGCGGGATGGCCTGCATGCCCGCGAGCAGGATCAGGGTGTTGTAGCCGGTCCACCGCCAGTTGACCATGGAGGCGATGGCGGTCCAGGAGCTCCAGCGTTCGGCGTCCCAGTCGACCGCGTCGATCCCGACGAAGCTCAGCAGCCAGTTGATCACGCCGAAGTCGCGCTGGAAGAGCATGCCGAAGACGATCGCCACGGCGGCGACCGAGACCACGTTCGGCATGAAGATCGCCATCCGGAACAGCGTGCGCGCGCGCAGGAAGGTGCGGTTGAGCAGGTTCGCCAGGAACAGGGCGAGCAGCAGCTGCGGGATGGTCGACAGCAGGAAGATGCCGAAGGTGTTGAGCGTGGCGTTCCAGAAGTACTCGTCCTTGACCAGGGCGACGTAGTTGTCGAACCCGATGAAGCTGTGGTCGCCGATCAGGTTCCAGTCGTGCAGGGACATCCAGGCGGTCCGCAGCATCGGGTAGAGCCCGAAGATGCCGAAGACCACGAAGAACGGCGCGATGTAGAGGTACGGCGAGTACTTGAGGTCCATCCGGGTCAGCGAGTGCGACCGGGACCGGCGCCGCGCGGGCGGGCGGGGTGGCGGTGCGGCGGGAGACGGCGGCGCCGTCGTGGCCGAGAGGCTCATGCGGGGTCCTTTCCCGGCGTCGGCACGGGCGCGCGCCGACGCCCAGGCGCTCTTACGCGAAAACGGGACGGCGCCGATGGCGTCCGGGGCGGAACGGGGACGGCGCCGGTGGCGTCCGGGTGTGTGGACCCGGACGCCACCTGGCGACGAGGTGGGTCAGAAGGCGCCCTGCGTCTTGGCGTCCTTCGCGAACTGCTCCCAGGCCTTGTCCTTCGTGGCCTGTCCCTGTTCGTACGAGCGCAGCGCCGGCTCGAACGCGTTCTCCTTCACCGCCTGGTGCTTCGGGCCGAGGTGCAGCGGCTGGATCTTGGCGACGCTCTCACCGAAGATCTTGCCGGTCGGCGCGTTGTTGAAGTACTCGTTGGTGTAGGCGAGGAACTCCTGGTTCTTCAGCGCCTCCAGGTTGGTCGGCAGCGGGCCCTTGAGCTTGAACGCCGCCACCTGGCTCTGCGCGTTGGTCAGGTACTCGGCGAGCTTCGCCGCCTCCTTGGGGTACTTGCTCTGGGTCGGCACGCCGAGCCAGGAGCCACCCCAGTTGCCGGCGCCGCCGGGCACCGGGGCGACGTCCCACTTGCCCTTGTTCTGCGGGCCGGAGTTGTCCGCGACGATGCCGAGCATCCACGACGGGCAGAAGGTCGCCGCGAAGGTGCCCTGCTTGAAGCCGGCCGACCACTCCGGCGACCAGGTGGCCGTCTCGGCGGTGATCTTGGCGTCGGCCATCGCGACCGCGGTGTCCCAGGAGGTCTTCACCGCCGCGCTCTTGTCCGCGACGACGTTGTCGTCCTTGTCGTAGAACAGCTCGCCGCCCTGCTGGAACATCACCGCGCTGGCGGCGGTGGTGACCGAGTCGAGCAGTCCCTTGCCGGTGGCGGTGCGGTACTTCTTACCGGTCTCGATGAAGGCGTTCCAGTCCGGCCAGAGGGCCGCGACCTGGTCCCGCTCGACCGGCAGCTTGGCCGCCTGGAAGAGGTCCCGGCGGTAGCAGACGGCGAGGCTGCCGACGTCGGTCGGCAGGCCGATCAGCCGGCCGTCGGGCGCCTTGCCCAGCTCCCACTTCCAGGGCAGGTAGTCCTTGCTGTGGTCGGAGACCAGCGGGGCGAGGTCGGCCCAGTTGGCCGGGTTGGCCTTGAACTCGTTGAGGATGCCCTCTTCCAGGGCGACCACGTCGGCCGCGCCCTTGCCGGTGGCGAGCGCCCGCACGATCTTCGGCCGGTACTCGTTGAGCTGGGCGGTCTTGCGCAGCTCGACCTTGATGCCGGTGTCCTTCTCGTACTGCTTGATGATCTCGTCGTAACCGAACTCGCCGAACGTGTCGACGACCAGCTTGGCGGGCTTCTCGCCGGCCGCTGGCGCGTCGTCGTCCTTGCCGCAGGCCGCGAGACCGCCGATGGCGGTTATCGCGGCCAGGGCGGCAGCCGCCATGCGGGTGCGCCGCGTGGTGAGGCTCATCGGAGACCCCTCTTTCGGTGGTGAGGCTGACTGGGTGTGGTGGGGGGTGCCGTGCGCGCCGTCTGCACCGGTCGGGGCCGGTGGTCGACGTCCGGAGCGGGGCGCGGGTGAGTCGTGCCACGTTCGCGGGAGCGCTCCCATGAGATTGCCGGCGGGTGTCGAAGGTGTCAATAGGCCCATGGGAGCGTTCCCAGATCGTTACCGCGTGTGCGTACACCCCGACTGCCGCACGTCGCGGGCCGACCCGCCGGGCGGCGCCACCTGGGCACCCGCCCCGTTGAAGCGGTTCAGCAGGCCCGGACGCGGGCGACGGACACGCTGAGCGGCCCGTCGCGCACCCTGCGTGCGGCCGGAACGCGCCGCAGCCAAAGCGGCCGGAACGCGCCGCAGCCGAAGCGGTTCAGCGGCAGCAGCGGTTCAGCGGCAGCGGCGGGGGTGCGCGGCGAAGGCGGCGCAGGGGTTCAGCGGCATCAG
>NZ_WAAS01000329.1:0-6377 GCF_008806585.1 Micromonospora sp. AMSO12t | reverse complement strand
CGGCCGACCGCCCCGCCGGAGGCCGCCCCGGACCCGGCACAGCCGACCGCCGCGCCGTCCGACGACGGCCGCTCCGAGGTGCTGGACCAGCTCGGGCAGATCTGGGCCGCCCTGCTCAAGGTCGACGGCGTCGAGCCCGGGGACGACTTCTTCGACCTGGGCGGCGACTCGCTCTTCGCGATCCGACTGATCAGCCGGATCCGCAAGGCGTACCAGGTCCGGCTCTCCCTGCAGGACGTGTTCGCGGCGCCGACGCTGGCCGAGCAGGTCGACCTGGTCCGCGAACGGCAGGCGTCGTGACCGGGCCGGTCTTCTACCCCTGGTCCGCGCAGGAGGAGATCGATCCGGTCCGCGTGGCCGGCGGCGCGGGCAGCTGGTTCTGGGACGAGCAGGGCAACCGGTGGCTCGACCTGCACGCCCAGATGGGCAACCTGCACCTGGGCCACCAGCACCCGGCCCTGGTGGCGGCGCTGCGCGAGCAGGCCGGACGGATGTGCACGATCGCGCCGTCGTTCGCCGTCGACGTCCGCGACGAGGCGGCCCGGGCGATCGTCGAGGTGGCACCGGGGGACCTGGAGACGGTCCTGTTCACCACCGGCGGCGCGGAGGCCGTGGAGCACGCGGTGCGGATGGCGCGGGTGGTGACGGGGCGGCCGAAGGTGCTCGCCGCCTACCGGTCCTACCACGGGGCCACGGCCGGGGCGCTGGCGTTGACGGGTGACCCCCGCCGCTGGCCGGTGGACACGGCCAGCGGCGGCGCCGTGCACTTCACGGGCCCGTACCCGTACCGCAGCGAGTTCCACGCCGAGAACGCCGCGCAGGAGGGCGAACGGGCGCTGGAGCACCTGCGCCGGCTCGTCGGGTACGAGGGCCCGGACACGATCGCCGCGATCCTCGTCGAGCCGGTGGTCGGCAGCAACGGCGTGCTGGTGCCGCCGGACGGCTACCTGGCCGGCGTCCGCCGGCTCTGCGACGAGCACGGCATCCTGCTGATCGCCGACGAGGTGATGACCGGCTTCGGCCGGTGCGGCAGGTGGTTCGCCGGCGACCTCTGGGACGTGGTGCCCGACCTGATGACCTTCGCCAAGGGGGTCAACTCCGGCTACGTGCCGGTGGGCGGGGTGCTGCTGTCCCGCGCGGTGGCGGCCCACTTCGCGCACCGCCGCTACCCCGGCGGGCTCACCTACTCCGGGCACCCGCTGGCCTGCGCCTCCATCGTGGCGGCGCTGCGGGTGCTGCGGGAGGAGAACCTGGTCGACCGGGCGGCCGCACTCGGCCGCGACGTGGTGGGACCGGCGCTGGCCGAGCTGGCCGAGCGCCACCCGATCGTCGGCGACGTCCGCGGCGTCGGCCTGGCCTGGGCGGTCGAGCTGGTCCGGGACCGCGCGACCCGCGAGCCGCTGGCGCCGTACGCGGCCCCGGGGACGCTGGCGCCCGAGATGGCCGCCGTCCTGGCGGCGTGCAAGCGCCACGGCGTCTGGCCGCTGGCGGCGGGCAACCGGCTGCACCTGTTCCCTCCGTTGACCATCACGGCGGAGGAGTTGACCGCCGGGATCGCCGGGATCGACCGGGCCCTGACCGAGGTGTCCGAGCTGTGAGGAGAAGAAGATGACGGTGGAGCAGACGGAGACGGCCGACATCTGCCGGGTCGTGGTCAACGACGAGGAGCAGTACTCGATCTGGCCGGACGGGCGGGAGATCCCGGCGGGCTGGCGGGAGGAGGGCTTCGTCGGGCCGCGCGCCCGGTGCCTGGAGCACATCGACTCGGTGTGGACGGACATGCGCCCGCTGAGCCTGCGCCGGGCGATGGCGGGCGAGGCGGGGTAGGAGACGTCAGGGTCCCGGCCGCGCGGCGCGTGTCGTCCGGTCGGGCCCGCCTCCCGTCGGTACCACGATTACTTCCCGCGAGCGGAGAGCGACGGGCGGTAATTGCGCGCGCGGGTCCCGCTTATCGCAGGAAAAACTTCGGGTTGCGGAGCCGGGACAGAAATATTAACGTCTATCCACAGTGGACCCCGGCGGTTCCGGATGGGAGTCAAGATGCGTGCTCACTGCTACACGGCAACGACTCTGGTGGACATCGACCTCGTGGTTCGGCCCCGCAAGAGCCGGCTCGCCTGACAGCTGGAAAACAGGAGACCATGGTCTCCGAGGCAATTCTGGTACGACCCTCTGAAATGCGTCTTCCGGAACGTCGGTAGGCGATCTCGTCAGTTCGCAGATCAGTTGATATTTGGTCCGCCGGGGCCATCTATTGTTCCGGGGGATTCAGGGTGCGGGACCATTTCGAGACGAGTGAACACCAGGAATACCTGTGCCGTCTCGACGGCAGGGTCGGTCCCGCGACCCTGATGACCCAGGTGTGCCACCGCCTGAACGGCGACGTCGACGTCGAGGCGTTGCGTCGCGCCGTCGGGCGGCTGGCCGAGGCGCATCCGTTGCTGCGCCGGGCGTTCGCCGAGCACGACGGCTACGTGGTCCTGCGCGACGGCCGCGATCGGGCCGACCTGGAGGTCGTCGAGGTGCCCGACGACCGGGCCGCCCTCGACTGGTGCCAGGCCGCCCTGCGGCGGCCGGTGGACCTGTGGGCCGGACCGTGCTGGACGGTGTCGCTGGCCCGGACCGGCACGGGGAGTTCCTACCTGCTGCTGTGCGCGCACATGGCGCTTCTCGACCACCACTCCCTCGACCTGCTGGTCGACGACCTGGCCGTCCTCTACGGGGCCGAGCTGGGCGCCGGCACGGGCCAGCCACCCGCCGCCGAGCCGATCGACGACGTCCTCGACCGGCTCTTCGAGCTGGGCGAGGAACAGGCGGAGGAGGACCTCGACTGGTGGCTCGACACGTTCGGCCGGCTCGGCCCGGTGGAGACCGGGGCCGACCTGACCGACCCGTTCGACGCGGCACCGGACGGGCCACCCCCGGCCCCCGGTGGCCACCTCGCGCAGGCGCACGTCCCCTCCGGCGGGATCGTGCCGGCCGTGCGCCGCCTGCGGGTCTCCCCGTTCGCCGCGTACACCGCGGCCCTGCTGGGCGCGCTGGGCGGGCCCGCCGCCACCCGGTCGTTCCGGGTGGCCTTCGTCGTGGACATGCGGTCGTTCCTCGACTGCGAACGCGTCGTCGGCCAGCTGAGCCAGGCCGCGGTCCTGCGGGTCGACGTACCGCCGGGGATCGGCTTCGCCGACCTCAGCCGCCGGGTCGCCCACCAGGCCGCCGAGTCGCTCGGCCACCAGGCCGTCCCCTTCGAGCGGGTCGTCGTGGAGCTGAAGCGGCGCGGGGTGCCGGTGCACCTGCTGGCCCCGGTCTCGGTCAACTACTCCCTGCTGCGGGCGATCGACTGGCTCGGCGCCACCGCCGAGGCGATCGAGCTGGACAGCACCTCGGCGCTGGACGACACCGCCGGTCTGGGCGGCTACTTCGACCAGCTCGACGGCCAGGAGCAGCTACGCATCAAGCTGTACGCCGCTGCCTCCTCCTACAGCGCCGGACGCACCGACGAACTGCTCGCGGAGACCCGCCGTTGCCTGGAGATCGGGCTGGCGTCACCGGACCAGCCCCTCGCGGCCGGCACCCCCACCGCCTGACGGCGCCCACCCTCCGCAGGGCCGCCCGGAATTCCCGCCGAGGGCCGGGCGACGTCGCTCACCGGTCGTCCAGCGCCCGGGCCAGCCAACCGGCGATCCGTTGCACCGTGGGCCGGCGCAGCAGCGAGTAGTGGTCGCCCTCGTACTCGTGGACGGTGGTCCGGGCGCCGACGTAGCGCTCCCAGCGCGGCTGCCAGCGCGGCGACGCGGCGGCCTGCACGACGGTCAGCGGCAGCTCCGCGCCCTCCGGCCGGTACCCGGCCACGGCGGTGACGTGCCGGGCGAAGGTCTCCACCCGGCGGCGCACCTCGCGCACCGGCAGCGCCACCGGGGTCACCCCGGCGTCCACCAGCCAGCGGCGCAGCAGCATCGTCTGTTCCTCGACCGGCAGCGCGGCGAGCGTCGCCGCCGTCGGCGCCGGGTGGTCCCGGCCGAGGGACGCGGCGAGGTCCGCGGCGAACCGGGCCGCCGTCGCGGCGTCGTCGGTCCCCTCGCCGGCCGGGCGCGCCTGCCCGGGCGCGGTGTCCAGCACCACCAGCAGGTCGACGGCGCGTCCGGCCCGCACCAGCCGGCGGGACATCTCGTACGCGAGCAGGCCGCCCATCGACCAGCCGCACAGCCGGTACGGGCCGGCCGGCCAGCGGGCGACGACGTCGTCCAGGTACGCCTCGGCGAGCGCGTCGATGGAGTCGCCGGTGGCGTCGGCGGCCGACTCGATGCCGACCAGGTGGTACGCGGGCAGCAGCCGGGCGAGTTCGGCGTACGCGCCGACCGTGCCGCTGACGGGGTGCGGCAGGATCAGCGGCGGGCGGTCGGTCGGCCCGCCGAGGTGCACCAACGTGCCGGACCCCGTCCCGCCCGGCCGGGTACGCGCCGCGGACGGCGGGGTCGCCGCCCGGACGCCTGGCACGGGCCGGCGCACCGGCAGCGCGTCGACGGTGGCGTGCGGGTCGGCGACGACCGCGTCCAGCAGCGCCACGAAGTCGTCGGCGACGGTGGCCATGTCCGCCGGGTCGAACAGCCCGTCGCGCCAGGTCCAGGCCGCCACGAGCCCGCCCGAGGCGTCGGTCAGGACGTCCAACTGCACGTCGAACTTCGCCGTGCCGGTGTCGACGTCGACCCAGGCGGTGCTCAGGCCGGCGAGCCGGGGCGGGGGCGCGGGCCGGCCCTCCACGCTGAACGCGAACTGTGAGAACGGCATCCGGCCCGGCACCCGCGCCGGGCGCACCTCGTCCACGATCCGTTCGAACGGCACCGCCATGTGGGCGTACGCCCCGAGGGTCAGCTCCCGGACCCGGTCGACCACCTCGGCGAAGGTCGGGTTGCCCGCCAGGTCCCCGCGCAGCACCACGGTGTTGACGAAGTACCCGATCCGGCTCTCGTCCGCCTCGCTCGTCCTGCCCGTCGTCGGCGACAGCACGGCGACGTCGCTGCTGCCGGTGCGTACGGACAGCAGCACCAGGTACGCGGCCAGCAGCGTCATGAACGAGGTGGCCCGCCGGGACCGACCCAGCCGGGTGAGGGCGGTCGTCACGCCGCGGTCCAGCGGGACGTCCAGCCGCCGGCCGGAGGCCAACGCCCCGGGCACCCGGTCGCGTACGCCGGGCAGGTCCAGGTCGGGCAGGCCGGCCAGCCGCTCGCGCCAGTAGGCCAGTGCCGCGTCCGGGTCCTCCGGGTCGTCGGCGAAGTCGTCCTCGTCGTCCTCGTCGTCGGGCACCGGCGGATCGAGGTCCGGCGTCTTCCCCGCCCGCAGCGCGTCGTAGGCCGTGGCGAGGTGGCTCCAGAAGACCGGGCGGGACCCGCCGTCGAAGACGATGTGGTGCACGGTGACCGCGAGCAGGTGCTCGTCGGCCCCGCAACGGATCAGCACCGCCCGCAGCAGCGGGCCGTCAGCCAGGTCGAACAGCTCGTCGTGGGCCCTCTCCAGCTCCTGCCGGACCCGCTGCTCTCGGGTCGCGGCGTCCGTCGTGCCGAGGTCGACGACCGGCACCGGCACCGGCGCGCAGGGACCGATCCGCACGAGCACCTCGTCGTCGACCATCGCGAAGGTGGCCCGGAGCAGGTCGTGCCGGTCCGTGACGGCGGCGAGCGCGCCGCGCAGGGCCGGCAGGTCCAGCTCGCCGGTCATCCGCACCACGGTCAGGATGTGGTACGCCGTGCTCGTCGGCTCCAGCTGTTGCAGGAACCAGAGCTGCCGCTGGGCCACGGTGGCGGGACCGGTCGGCGCGGCGGGCAGCCGCTCGCGCAGCAGCCGTACCAACAGGTGCCGGTGCTCCTCTGCCGGCCAGCCGGGCGGCGGTCGCAGCAGCGCGGTGACCGGGTCGGGCGACGGGCCGCTCATCGGGGCGCTCCTGTCTCGTCGTACGGCGGGCCGGGCCGGGTGGCGGCGGCCAGCGCTCGTCGGGCCTGGTCCTCGGTGAGCGCGGCGACGGCCTCGCGCAGGCCGGCCACGGTGTCCACCCAGCCGGGCCGGCGCTCGAAGCGGCGCAGCTCGTCGGCCAGCCCCGCGATCGTCGGGTCCCGGAACAGCGCCGCGACCGGCAGGTCGACCTCGAACGCGGCGCCGGCCTGCGCGGTGACCTGGGTGGCCAGCAGGGAGTGTCCGCCGACGGCGAAGAAGTCGTCGCGGACTCCGATGCCCGCGACGGGGGTGCCCAGCACCGTCGCCCAGATCCCGGCGAGCTGCCGCTGCACGGCGTCGCCGGGCGGCGCGGAGCGGATGGTCGTGGGATCCGGTGCGGGGAGTGCGTTGCGGTCGATCTTGCCGTTGCGGGTGAGGGGGAAGTGGGGCAG
>NZ_WAAS01000328.1:0-6397 GCF_008806585.1 Micromonospora sp. AMSO12t | reverse complement strand
CGCGGGGCTCGTCGTCGGTGACGACGTACGCCTCGTTGAGCGTTCGGGCGCGGGTCAGCATGACGTAGACGCGTTCCAGGGAGGTGCTGTCGTCGATGAGCGCGCGGGCGGTGTCGACGGTTTGTCCTTGGACGGAGTCGACGGTTTGGGCGTACGCGAGGTGGATGTGCCGGGCGGTGTAGGCGGCGGGCAGCACGGTGGTGGTGCCGGTGACGACGTTGGTGACGTGCAGTTGGCGGTTGCGGGTGACGGCGTCGATGCGCCACTGGTCGCGGTTGGTGACGTAGTCGGGGCCGGCGGCGATGCGCCGGTCGTTGCGGCGGGTGACGATGATGTCGCCGACGCTGGCGGTGTTGCCGTCGCGCAGGCGTACCGCTGGGCCTCGTACGTGACCGGCGGCGATGAGCATGGCCCGGGCGCGGTGGGCGATGTCTACTGCTTCGTCGTTGGTGTCGACGAGGATCAGGCTGCGGCGCCCGGTGGTGGTGTCGGCGAGCCAGCGGGTGAGCATCTGGTCGACGAGGTCGGCGCGGTGTCCGCCGATGAGGCGGTGGTGTCGGTCGTAGTCGGCCAGGACGGTGATGTCGCCGTGGCGTAGCCGCAGCGAGGCGGATCTCTCCCATGGCTGGTGGAAGCGGTGCACGTCGGTGAGGGTGCGGGCGACGCCGAGCGTGGCGAGGTAGCGCAGCAGTCCGCCGGGGCCGACGGCGGAGGTCTGGTGGGGGTCGCCGACGAGGACGAGCTTCCCGCGTACCTGGTCGAGTTGGAGGGTGAGGCGGGCGAGGTCGTGGCTGGAGACCTGGGACGCCTCGTCGATGATGACCCACTGTCCTGGCGCGAACTGCCAGTCGCGGGCGCGGGTGCCGGCGGGTGGCCGCTGTTGGGCGTGCAGCCATCGGGCGATGTTCTCCGTGCGCAGTGTGGTGCCGTCGGGTCGACGGGTGGCGTCGGCGAGTAGGTTCGCGGCGGCTTGGCCGACGGTGAGACCGAGCACGGGTACTCCCGCGTGGGCCGCGGCGGCGACGACGGCCCGTTGCAGGTGCGTCTTGCCGCTGCCGGCAGGACCGATGACACTGGTGACGCGGCGGTCGTCACCGACGATGAACCGTAGGACGTCGGTCTTCTCTCCCAGCAGGTTCGATTCGGTGATGGCGGCGTTGATGGCGTGTGCGGGTGCGGGTCGGGCACCGCGCCGGCGGGCGTAGGCGATGACGTGCTGCTCGGCGGCCAGGACGCTGCGGGTGGTCAGGTGAAGGTCGCGGTGGCGGGTGTATTCGCTGTGCTGGTCGCTGGCGCGTTGCAGGCTCGGGCCCCACTGCACGAGCGCGGGAGGTGTCAGGACGCGCAGGCCCGCGGTGTGCTGGGTGATGGCTGTGGCGGCGAGCTGCTGCACGCGTCGCCAGTCGTCGGTGGGGGAGTGGCCCGGGGTGATGCCGAGGGTTCGGCCGATGGCGAGTTCGAGGTGGTCGGGGCCGAAGACGGCGCGTTCGCGGCTGAGGGTGTGCACGGCGCGGGCGACCGCGAGGCGTTCGTCGGCACGCACGGCGGCGTCGAGGACGCGCGGCCAGTGAGCGTGCGGAACGCGGAGCTGGGTGGCGGCGGCCCGCAGTGTGGCTTCGTCCACGGTGGCGGCGCTTCCGGCGATACGCCGGGCACGGCGCAGCACCCTGGCCGCGGTGTCGGTGGTGGTGTCGTGTGCGTGGCCGGCGAGCAGGCGGCTGATCTGTCCGCTGGTGTCGAGGCCGGCCTTGCGGTCTTCGGCAAGCCACCGCCGCACGGCCTCGTGCGTGGACTCGGCGCCCTTGTGCGGTTGGCGGGTCCGCAGCGTGGCGTGCTGCGCCCGTGCCCGCCATCCTCGTGCCGAGGTGCGCTGTTGCGGGTTCGGGGTGTGCTGTAGGTGTTCGGTGATGGCGGTACGGCGTTTGGCGTAGTGGCGCAGGGACTCGTCGCTGATGCCGACGATTTCGCGGATCCCGGAGTCGGGGCGGGGCGCGAAGGTGATGCCGCGGCGTTTGCCTAGCTCGGCTTCGATCGCGCGTTCGTAGGCGATCCGGGCGCCGATCGCGGCGCGGTAGAGGGCCTTGCCGTCCAGCGCCAGCCACTGGGGGTCTGCGTCGTGGGTGCGGGCGAGGACCTTGGCACTGATGACGATGTGCGCGTGCAGTTGGGGGTCGCGTGCGCGGCTGAGGCGGTGGTCGAAGACCATGGCCGCCAGTCCGGCGGTGTCGAGCTGCCGCACGCCGCCGGCGCCGGCGCGGGCGTAGGTGCCGTGGCGTTGTAGGTGAGCGAGCACAGCGCGGACACCAGCGTGGTGGGCGGCCATGACGTCGCGTTTGACGTCGTCGTCGCCGAAGGCCCACAGCAGCGACACGCTGTTTACCGGGGACGCGGTGACGTCGTACCCGGACACGGCCCGGCGTTCCGGGGCGGTCATCGCGTCGTACCACGCCTTGTCTCGCTGCTCGACCGTCGCATCGGGCGGAAGAAGGTCCAATGCCCGCTGCGCGGCGGCAGCCCGGTACTCGTCGGTCTGCGGCGCGTAGGTGCGCCATCGCTGCCCGAGCTGATGGCCGACGCGCGGGTGCCGGCCTTCACCGATGAGCAGACGCATCTGCTTCTCGGTGACCCAACCGCTCACACCCAGCACCGTGGCGCCGTCACCGGCCCACCACCCAGGACTCTCGCCCCGCGCGGTCGGGTCGGTGTAGTAGGCGGTGGGGTCATCGCTGGTCGGGGCGCGCAGGTCGTGCCGTCCGGCGGCGACCTGCTCCATCACGTACCGGTATCCGCTGCCCGGCGAGATACGCGTGATGGCCAACATGCCGAAACCGTAGAAGATCAACACCATAGGCGGCTATGGAGAATGCAAGAGGGTGTGTCGCCTCTAAAGTGAGTAGATGATCATGACGGGTGTGTTTGGGCAGGCAGGCGTATGTGTGGCTAGGTGGGAAGCGCTTGGCAAATGAATTCTGGAATTGCGGCTACTGTCGAACAAATTGGCAGATTGATGGGCTGGGAATGTGTTGGCGGTCGTGGAATGTCGGTACGGTCGTTGCATGGCAAGTCAAACGGGGAATGACGCGGTCCGCGCACTTCGGGCGCGGCAAGAGGTGGAGCGGCGCGCGGTGCGGGCCGTCGCGCAGTCCGGAGCGGCGGTCGCCGAGGTCGCGCAGCGGCGCGCTGAAATGCTGGCGAAGCTCGACGGGGAGGTCCGCGACGCGACGGCGGCGCATGAGCTGTCGGTGGTGGTCCTGGCGGCGGTTCTGCGTGATGACGCGTTAGCCGCTGAGTTGTCCGGGGTGGACGTGAGCAGGGTGCGTGCGCTGCGGCGCACGGCGGACGGGGCAGCGGTACGGGAGCGCGTCGCGCAGCTCGGCGTGGTGGTGCCGCGTCGTCGCGGCCGTCCCCGCGTGGCGGACAACTTCTCGCGCGGGGGCCTGGTCGACGACACGGCGTCAGCCGCCGGACCGACGGCCGGCGGCTGAGCGGAAGGCGAGCGCGGATCAGGTCATGTCCAGCCCGCAGCCAGGGCACACGAGGGCAGTTCCTTCGTCCAGCCAGAGTCCGTCCTGTTCCACTGCGGTGCACTGCTCGGAGGTAGGGGCGGGCCAGGGACCGACGATGACCTGTCGACCGGGGTAGACCCACTGCTGCTCCCGCGCGCCGTGGAAAGCGACGGGCGCTGTGGGGCGGGCCAAGGGGAGAGTGTGGCGGTAGCGCAGCTCGGTCCCGTCCAGGTTGGTAGGGGTGTGCGGGGGCAACTTGCGGTGCACGCTGGCGCGGAAGCGGTCGAAGTTGTCGTATGAGGGCGAGCACAGCTCGGCGCGGTCGATGAGGGCGAGTGCTTCATACGGCAGGTCCCGGCGGTGGTGGTCGCGGGCCGCGTCCAGGTGAGCGGCGGCCCGGGCGTCGCGCTCGGCGCTGATCGCGTAGTGCCTGCGTGGTGCGGGGCGCGGTGAGGGTGTCGGGGTGGGCGGCGAGGTGTGCGGCGACCGCGCGCCAGATGGTGTCTCGGCCGTGCCGGTCGGTGAGGGCTTCTAGGTGGCCGTCGGCGAGGTAGCGGACGGTGTCAGCGGTGGAGAAGGCGAACGGACCATTGTGATAGTTGGGAGCCCAGTCCTGGCAGACGTGAGCGATGGTGATCCGATCGGTGCGGCTGAGGGGACTCAAGATTCTGCCTTCCATTGACGGTGCGTCCGTGGGGTGAGGGGCGGGAGCGGCAGCCGGCGGCGGCGTGCTCGATGCGCGCCGACGCCGTCGCGGTGCGGCGGCCCGGCCGCCGAGTTGGCGGCCGGGCCGCGCGCTGATCAGTCGGTTTGACCGAGGAGGCGGCGGTGGTCGCCGGTGGTGACCCATCCGGCGGTATCGCCGAAGAGTCGTTCGGCGCGGTGGGCGAGCGTGATCGAGTACAGGTCGGGTCGCTGCGCGTGGTGTTTGCTGCTCTGCCAGAGGTCGAGCAGGAGGGCGGCCAGGCGCAGTGTGTGGCGCATGCGGCCGGGGTTGCAGGCGTCGCAGTGGTGGCGGCGGGCGTACTTGATCAGGGCGACGGTGGCGGCGCGTAGCTCGATGGCGGCGGCGGTGTTGTTGATGCGTGTAGTGGGCCACGTCGGGGCGTGCTCGCAGAGGTGCAGGACGGTAAGCGCCTGTGCCATGCGGCGGCGGGCAGTGTCGAGCAGGTGAAGGATGTGCCGTGTGCGCTGGTCGGCGGGCAGGGTTGGTAGGAGCATGGTGGGGCCGGCTGGTGCTGCCATGGGGGACTCCTGCTGTGGGGTTTGGTGGGGTGTTCGAGCGGGGTTCGCTGTCCCCCCTCGAACACCTGTTGCTTAACCGCTGAGGGCTTTTTCGTCCGGGTGGCCGGAGGCCTCTTCAGTGCTTCGGGCCACCCGAACGGATGCCGGCTACCGGTAGCGGCGGCGCTGCTTAGGGCGCTTCGTGGCGACGGTCGCGCCGATGTTGGGGTGCCACTCCTTGACGCCTCCGCCGCGTCGCTTGGCCGCGTACATGGCTGCGTCTGCTCGGCTGAGTAGGTCGGCGGCGGTCACCTCGTTGTGGTCCGCGAGGGCGAGCCCGAGACTGGCGTAACAACCGAAGTTCGTTTCCCCGAGGGCGACCGTCGCTGCGTCGAGAGCCTGAGCGGCGGCCTTGGCGTTGATCCGGGCGGTCTGCATGCCGTCGTCGGTGATGATCATGAACTCATCGCCTCCCATTCGACCGACCTTCGCGCGCGAAAGGTCGAGCGCTGTCAGGGTGTTCGCTACCTGGCAGAGCACGAGGTCCCCGGCGGTGTGGCCGTGTTCGTCGTTGATCTCTTTGAAGCGGTTGAGGTCGAGAAGAGCGACGGCTACCGGGCGGGCGGGGTCTGCGAGCAGGGTGTTGAGGTGCCGGAGCAGGGCGCGGCGGTTCGGCAGTCCGGTCAGCGCGTCGTGGTCGGCTTCGTGGCGGGCGGTGGCCAGGTCTGCGCGAAGCTTCGCGTTGCGCATGAGAAGGGCGATGCATGACGCGGTGGTGGTTGCGAGCAGGATCGTGGATGCGGTGAGCATGTGTGCTCTCCCTCGTAGGGGTTTGTGTGTGGTGTGCGGTGGGGGTTCGCCGTCCCCTCCGAACAGTGCTTACTATACCCGTTTCGACGTCTGTTGGCTACCTGTGTCCGTCCTGTTCGGACTTCAGATTTTATGATCTTGATGGTTGGATGCCGGCGGCTACGCCGACCAGCTCGCGGCGTGCGGCCGGAGGCCGCTTCCGGTTTCCGGTCCGTCAGGACCGGGCCTGCGACCCGCCACCGACCGGCGGCGGCCGGGGTGGGTCGCCGCCGGTCGGTGCTTGTTTGCTAGTCGGTGGTGGGTGGCTTGATCTGTTGCACGCGGTGCAGTTGCGTGATGAGGATTTGAGCGGCGGGCGTGTGCGTTCGGTGATCCCAGATTCGCCGGTAACCGCTGGTCCAGAGCAGCCGCCAGGCCTGGGCGGCGTGGCCTGAGCGGACGCCGGCCGGGTCGCCGGTGGATGCGGGTGCGTCTGGTGGCTGGGTGCGGTAGCGGGTCATGGTGCCGGCGAGCATGGGGCATGCTGTCACGCTGTATTGGGCGCACTCAGGGTGCATGGCGGGCTCTGTCGAGATGAGCCGGGAGAGGTCGACGTCTCGCATGGCGAAGACGAACGGCGGGGACATCTCGTAGCCGCAGGTTTGGCAGATGCGGTCGGTCAGGGCTGCTAGGAGCCGTTCGGCGTCGATGGCTCCGAACCGGTGTCGGCCGTCGGGCATTTGCATGGTGATCCATGGCACGACCAGGCCGCCGACGGTTGGGCGGTGCCGCAGCGTCACCGGGATGGGAATCTCGAGCATGAGGGTCTTTCTGGCTCGGGTGGTGCCGGCCGGAGGGCCCGGCCGGCACCGGCGGTC
>NZ_WAAS01000327.1:0-6406 GCF_008806585.1 Micromonospora sp. AMSO12t | reverse complement strand
CCAGAACAACGACATGCGCAAGATCGCCGCGTGGGCCGCCATCGCCGCCGTGTGGACCGCCATCGCCGGCATCTACGGGATGAACTTCGAGGTCATGCCCGAGCTGCGGATGACGTACGGCTATCCGGTCGTGCTCGCCCTGATGCTCGCGATCTCGCTGGCCCTCTACCGCTGGTTCCGCCGCAACGGCTGGCTCTGACGGCCCGGGCCTGACGCGCAGCCGCCGCCGGGCGTGGACCGGGCGCCGTGGCCCCGCCGGGCGCGGAAGCGCCGGCGGTGCGGCGGGGAGCCGCTTCGCCGGCGCTTTCCGGGACCGACAGGGGCGTCAGCGGCGGCCGTTCTTGGCGCCGCCCTTGCCGAGCGCCTCGGTCAGGTCGTCCGCCGGACGACCCGAGGTGTCCTTGGCGCCCTCGGCCACCGACGGGACCTTGTCCGTCGCGTGGACCGTCGGCTGCTTGCCGGGGGTGGTGGTGGAGGCGCTGTCGCCGCCGGCCACCGCCGAGCTGCCGGCGCCGGTCGGGCCGCCGGCCACGCCCGAACCGCTCGACACCGTCGAGGCGTCGGTCACCGGAGTCCGGATCTCCATGGTCTCCACCTCGTCGCGCATCGGCTCCAGGTTGCGGGTCGGGTCGTACTCGGCCCACTCCTGCTGCTCCCGACGCCGCCGCATCGCCACCGCGGCGACCCCGGCCACCGCGCCGGCCGCGAGCAGACCGGTCATCATGGACCCGCCCCGCCGGGAGCTCTTCTTCCGGGAAGCCTTCATGTTCTTCGCCTTGACCTTCCTGCCGGCCGCGACCTGCTTGGCTGCCAGGGCCTTCCTGCCGGTGACCGCCTTGCCCGCCGCCTCGGCCTGCGCCTTGCGGACGGCCAGGGCCAGCGGCGCGAGCGCGGCGACCGTGGACGCGAGGCCGCTGGACGCGCGGTCGCGCACGATGACGGCCGTCGGCGCGACGGCGCCCCGGGCCGCCTGGACCCGCGGGGCGACGGTGGCGCCGGCACCCCTCGCGGCGTACGTCGCGGCCTGCCTCAGGTGACCGAGGCCCTGGTTCAGCTCCACCTTGGCCAGCTGCCCCTGGGTCTTACGCCGCCCGATTCCAAACACGGTCCCACCTCCTGGGAGTTGTTCCTTCGTCATCCTCCACCTTCGGATGCCTCCGCACTGCCAGATCGGGCACATGGGAGGATCCGCATGGAACTGACCAACGAGTGAGGAGTACCCGTGGCCGAGGCTGTCTACGCCACCTTGCACACCAACGCTGGCCCGATCCGGCTGGAGCTCTTCCAGAACCACGCCCCGAAGACCGTGAAGAACTTCGTCGAGCTGGCGGAGGGCAACCGCGAATACATCGACCCGCGTACGGGTCAGCCGGGCAACGGGCCGTACTACGACGGCACGATCTCGCACCGGGTGATCAGCGGCTTCATGATCCAGATGGGCGACCCGACCGGCACCGGGCGCGGTGGCCCGGGCTACAAGTTCGGTGACGAGTTTCACCCGGAGCTGCGCTTCGACCAGCCGTACCTGCTGGCGATGGCGAACGCCGGGCCGGGCACCAACGGCTCGCAGTTCTTCATCACCGTGTCGCCGACGCCGCACCTGAACAACCGGCACACCATCTTCGGGAAGGTGGCCGACGAGCAGTCCGTGAAGGTCGTCGACGCGATCGCCAACACCCCGACCGGTCCGAACGACCGGCCGCTGCAGGACGTCGTCATCGAGCGGGTCGAGATCGAGCGGACCGCTGCCTGAGCGGTCCGCGAGGTACCTTTGCCGACATGACTGAGCGCTCCGAGGGCCGGAACCGGTTGGTGGTCCGCGCGATCCGCGACGGCGGGCTGGCGTGGTGAGCGAGTCACCACCCACCACCCCGGTCTGCTACCGGCACCCCGACCGGGAGACCTACGTCCGCTGCACCCGCTGCGACCGGCCGATCTGCCCGGACTGCATGCGGGAGGCGTCGGTCGGGTTCCAGTGCCCGGAGTGCGTGGCGGAGGGACGTCGTAGCGTGCGGCCGGCGCGTACCGCCTTCGGTGGCGGTGCCGCCGGCCGCCACGGCTACGTCACCAAGGCGCTGATCGCGCTCAACGTGCTGATGATGCTGCTCTCCATCGCCTCCGACCGGGGCGGGGACGCGGCGGTCGGCGGCTCCGGCTTCGGCGGTCTGATGGGCGGCAGCACGCCGCTGACCGACTGGGGCTCGGTGCTCGGCGGCGCGCTCTTCCCGGACGGCACTGTCGGCGGCATCGCCGAGGGCGAGTGGTACCGCCTGGTCACCGCGATGTTCCTGCACTACGGCGTGGTCCACCTGCTGCTGAACATGTGGGCGCTGTGGGTGCTCGGCCGGTCGCTGGAGGCCAGCCTCGGGCCGCTGCGGTTCCTGACGCTCTACCTGGTCGCCGGGCTGGGCGGGAACGTCGCCGCCTACCTGTTCAGCGCCGAGAACCAACTCACCGCCGGCGCCTCCACGTCGATCTTCGGCCTGTTCGCCGCGCTGGTGGTCATCGAACGGAAGATGGGGCGGGACATCTCCCAGGTGCTCCCCGTCCTGGTGATCAACCTGGTCTTCACGTTCACCGTGCCGGGCATCTCGATTCCCGGGCACCTGGGCGGCCTGGTGGTCGGCGCGCTGCTGGCGCTCGTGTTCGCGTACGCCCCACGGTCGCGCCGGACGCTGGTGCAGTTCGCGGGCGGCGCGTTGATCGTGGTGGCGTTGATCGGCCTGGCCATGGTCCGTACCGCGGCCATCGTCGGCGGCTGACCCTCCGCCCGGATGCGCGGGCCCGCTCAGTGCGGGCGGGCCTCGCGCAGGGCCTCGGCCACCTCGGCGGGGTCCGCGCCGAGGTCGTGGCGGCCGAAGAGGTGCAGCGACTCCCCCGCGTCGATCTCCAACAGCTCGCTGGTCAGGCCCCGCCGTGCGCGGCGGTCCACGGTCACCTTCTCGACGGCCGACCAGGGCAGCCGTCGGTGTCCCGCGAAGCCCCGGACGACCGTGATCCCGTCCGGGTCGACCGCGAGCCGGACGGGCGCGACCAGGTCGCGCGCGGCCCAGCCGGCGAGCGCGGCGGCCGTGAGCACGGCCAGCGCCAGCCGGATCGGGTCGCTCCCGTCGAGGAGCAGGGCCAGCGCGAGCAGCGCGACCGCGCCGGTCAGCTTGAGCGCCGGCAGGGTGGGCGGCACCCGCCACTGCCGGGTCGGGGCCGGGTGTGCAGCCATCCGTTCAGCATGCCAGGGCACCGGGGGAGGACGCCCGACCCGCCGACGACGTAGGATCGGGGCCGGCCCAAGTTACCGGGGAGTAGTCATGAGTGACGCAGTCATCGTCGGCGCGGTACGCACCCCGGTGGGGCGGCGCAAGGGCAGCCTGGCCGCCGTGCACCCGGTCGACCTCTCGGCGCACGTGCTGCGTGCCCTCGCCGAGCGCACCGGCATCGATCCGGCGCAGGTCGACGACGTGGTCTGGGGCTGCGTCTCCCAGGTCGGCGACCAGTCGTGGAACGTCGCCCGCAACGGCGTGCTCGCCGCCGGCTGGCCCGAGTCGGTGCCCGGCACCACGCTCGACCGGCAGTGCGGCTCCAGCCAGCAGGCCCTGCACTTCGCCGCCGCCACCGTCCTCTCCGGCCAGGCCGACCTGGTCGTCGCCGGTGGCGTCGAGTCGATGACCCGGGTCGCGATGGGCTCCAGCGTGGCCGGCGGGTCGCCCTTCAGCGACCAGCTGCGCGACCGTTACCGCGGCGTCGAGGGCTTCGCCGACGACGCGCCGCTGCCGTTCAACCAGGGCGTCGGGGCGGAGTTGATCGCCGAGCGCTGGCGCTTCTCCCGCGCGCAGCTCGACGAGTTCGCCCTCGCCAGCCACGAGAAGGCCGCCGCCGCGCAGGACGCCGGCGCCTTCGACGCCGAGATCGCCCCGGTCGCGCTGGCGGACGGCGGCAAGTTCGCCGCCGACGAGGGCATCCGGCGGGACACCTCGCTGGAGAAGCTCGGCGAGCTGGCCACCCCGTTCCGCCCCGACGGCGTCGTCACCGCCGGCTCCGCGTCGCAGATCTCCGACGGCGCGGCGGCGCTCGCCGTCACCACCAGCGAGTGGGCCAGCCGGCACGGCCTGCGCCCGCTGGCCCGCGTGCACACCGCCGTCGTCGCCGCCGCCGACCCCGTCACCATGCTCACCGCGCCCATCCCGGCCACCGCGAAGGCGCTGCGCCGCGCCGGGCTGGGCATCGAGGAGATCGGGGTGTACGAGGTGAACGAGGCGTTCGCGCCGGTGCCGCTGGCCTGGCTGGCGGAGACCGAGGCGGACCCGGAGCGGCTCAACCCGCGCGGCGGCGCGATCGCCCTCGGCCACCCGCTCGGCGGATCCGGCGCCCGGATCATGACCACCATGCTCGCCCACATGCGGGACAATGACATCCGCTACGGCCTCCAGACGATGTGCGAGGGCGGCGGCATGGCCAACGCGACCATCGTCGAGCTGCTGTAGGGCGCACCGTCGAGCTGCCGTGGGGCAACGGGAAAACCCGTGGTCCCGCGGCACGGGCGGCGGCTAGGTTGCCCGGCGTGACTGAGTTGCCCGGCGTGACTGACGCCACCACGCCGCCCGCCGACCGGGCGACCACGCCACGCGCCGACCGGGCGACCACACCACCTGTCGACTGGGCGGACCCGCACTGGCGGGATGCCGCGCTCGGCTGGGTCGGCGACCAGCTCGGCCGGCTCGGGCGGCGGATCGTCGGGCCGGTCGAGCCGCGGGTCCGACCCTGGTCGCTGGTCTGGCGGGTGCCGACCGACGCCGGCGACGTCTGGTTCAAGGCGAACAACCCCGGCACCCGGTACGAGGCGGCGCTGCTGGCCGCGTTGACCCGGCTCGCCCCCGGCCGGGTGCTCGACCCGGTCGCCGTGGACGCCGAGCGCGGCTGGTCCCTGCTGCCCGACGGCGGCCGGACGTTGCGCGACGCGCTGGGTGGCGACCGGCGCCTGCTGAGCCGCTGGGAACGGGTCCTGCCCGAGTACGCCGACCTTCAGCGCGTGGTTGCGCCCGGGGCCGGCGAACTGCTCGCCCTCGGCGTGCCCGACCACCGGCCGGAGATGCTGCCGGAGCTGTTCGAGGCGTTGCTGGACGACGAGGAGTCGCTGCTGCTCGGGGCGGCGGACGGGCTCACCGCCGAGGCGTACGGGCGGCTGCGCGCCCACCGGCCCGCCTTCGCCGAGGACTGCCGGCGGCTGGCCGCGTCGGGCCTCACGCCCACCGTCCAGCACGACGACCTGCACGACGGCAACGTGTTCGTGGCCGGCGACGGGCACCGCTTCTTCGACTGGGGCGACGCCTCCGTGGCCCATCCGTTCGGCACCCTGCTGGTGACGCTCAACTCGGTCGCGGACGCGTTCGGGCTGCCCGAGGGCGACCCGGCGCTGACGCGGCTGCGCGACGCCTACCTGGAGCCGTGGTCGGACGGGCACGACCGGCCGACGCTGCGCGAGGCGGCCCGCCTGGCCGTCCGCGTCACCCGGGTCAGCCGGGCGCTCTCCTGGCGCCGCGCCCTCCGCAGCGCCGACCCGACCCGCGCGGAGTACGCGGCCGCGGTGCCCGGCTGGTTGCAGGAACTGTTCGCGCCGGATCCGGTCTGAGCCGGACGTCGGCGGTGCGGGTGCTGGACGTGCCGGTGTCGGCGCGACGCCGGTCGACCGGCCTCCGGCGGCCGGCGCTCAGGCCGCACAGGCGGTGCGTCGGGTGGTTGTGGTGCGTGGGGTGGTTGTGGTGCGTCGGGTGGTTGTGGTGCGTCGGGTGGTTGTGGTGCGTCGTGGTGGGGGTGTGGCCCGCCGTGCCCGGCTCCGGGCGGTCAGGCTTGATCCCTGCGCCGGGCACGGCGGGCCACACCCCGTCGGTGCCTACTCTCGCGTCCGTTCGCCGGGCTCCCGCCGGAGATCTTGGCAAGAAACCGCCCCTCCAGGGGCACTCTCGTACCAAGATCTCCACCGGCGCCTCGGTGACCCGGCGTCCGAGGCGACCCCGGTGACCGCAGTGACCCGAGTGACGAGTGACCCCGAGTGACCCATGTAGTGGCCTACCTGGACTTCGCGGGCAGCGGGTGACTCGAGTGACCCTGGTGACCGGAGTGACCAGGTGACAGTGACCAGGTGACCCGAGTAATCCGGCCTCACCGATCACCCGGTTCACTCGGGATGAGCCCGATGAGCCCTTGGTGAGCCGGATGAGCCCTCGGTAGCCGGATGAGCCCTTGGTGAGCCAGGGAGCTGGGTGAGTAGGGAGTCGGTGACCCGTGGACCCGGGTGTGACCGGGTGTCCGGTTTTGTGGTGGCTGTCGGGGGCGGGTTGAGCCGGTGAGTCGTCGGTGGTTGGCGTGACGGTGCCGGGTGTGCGGTTCGTGGGTGTGACCGGGGGCATCGTGG